>NZ_JBHYKM010000090.1:34929-35234 GCF_042741435.1 Streptomyces sp. NPDC058955
TCCCGGGGGGGGGGGGGGGGGGGGTGGGTCGTGCCTGCCTTTGGGGGGGGGGGGCCGGGGGGGGGGGGCCCCCCCCGGCCGCCCCCCCGGGGGCCCCCCCCCCCGCCGACCGCCCACACGACGGCGGCGACCGCGGCCACCGCCCCGTACCCACGCCTCATGACGTCCCCCCACCGTGCCGCGACCCGTGTGCCGAGCGTCCCACGCGGTCGTCCCCGCCGCCACGCCCGGCGGGGTCGGCCCGGCCCGCCAGGCGAGGCGGGACGTCGGGCGCCGGGGGGCGGGGGGGCGGGGGCAGCGCCCGC
>NZ_JBHYKM010000091.1:0-6128 GCF_042741435.1 Streptomyces sp. NPDC058955
CGGCGGGGCCGGGGGGGCGCGCCGCGCCGGCCCCCCCACCCCGCCAACCAGCCGCCGCACCCCCCCGCCCCGCCGCCGGGCGCCGGCCGGCCGGGCCCGGGCGGGCCCGGCGCCCCCGGCGGCGGCAAGGTGTCCGGCGACACCCTGACGAGCGGCATCCCGGTCGTGCCCCCGGCCGCCGGCCGGCCCGGCCCGGGGCAGCCGCCCCGGCCGCCGCGCCAGGAGCAGGCGCCCCAGCCCGCCCCCAAGCCCGCGCCGAAGCCCGCCCCCGCCAAGAAGGGCCGCTCCAAGCTGGTCCTCGTCGCCGCCGGGATCGTCGGCATCGCCGGCGTCGCCTACGGCGCCGGGCTCCTCCTCAACCACTCCGACGTCCCCAAGGGCACCACCGTGCTCGGCGTGGACATCGGCGGCGGGACGAAGGACGAGGCCGTCAACAAGCTGGAGACGACGCTCGGCAAGCGCGCCGCGACCCCGCTCCAGCTCTCCGTCGGCGGCAAGAAGATCCAGCTCGCCCCCGACAAGGCCGGTCTCGCCCTGGACAGCCAGGAGACCGTCCGGGGCGCCGCCGGCAGCGACTACAACCCCGTCTCGGTGATCGGCTCCCTCTTCGGCGGCGAGCGGGTGGCCAAGCCGGTCTTCCCGGTCGACGACGAGAAGCTCGCCGTCGCCCTGCGGGACCTCGCGGGCTCCTCCTCGTCGGCGACCGAGGCGACGATCCTGTTCGCCCCGAACAAGGTCACCGCCGTCGAGGGCAAGCCCGGCCAGGGCCTCGACGTCCAGCGCTCGATGATCTCGGTCAAGGACGCCTTCCGCGCCCAGGTCGAGACGGGCGTGACCAAGGTCGTCGAGCTCCCGGTCAGCGTCCGAAAGCCCACGGTCACCAAGGCCGAACTGGACCGGGCGATGAAGGAGTTCGCCCAGCCCGCCATGTCCGGCCGGATCACCATCCGGGCCGGCGGCAAGGAGATCGACTTCGGCCCGGCCCGCTCGCTGCCGCAGATCCTCTCCATGAAGGCCGTCGACGGACACCTGGTGGAGGTCTACGACAAGAAGGCGATCACCCGGCTCCTCGAAGGCACCTTCGACGGCGTCATGATCACCAAGGGCGACGGCTCCAAGCACCAGGTCTCCGCCGACGACGTCGCCTTCGTCATGCGCGACGCCCTCCGCGGCAGGACCAAGGCCGAGCGCACCGCGACGATCGACCTCACCGGCAAGGGCTGACCCCCGGCGCGACCGCACCCCGACACCCCCGTGGGCACCGGCCCGCGGGGGTGTCGGCGCGTGTCGGCGCCGCCCCGCCGCCCACAATGGGCGCATGCCGCTGACCGCCGACATCCTCGTCGCCCTGATCGCGCTCCTGCACGCCTACATCCTCGTGATGGAGATGTTCCTGTGGGAGAAGGAGACCGGCCGCCGCTTCTCCGGCTTCGACGCCCGGCTCGCCCGCGAGACCGCCGCCATGGCCGCCAACCAGGGCCTCTACAACGGCTTCCTCGCCGCCGGTCTCGTCTGGGGCCTGATCGCCGCCGACCCGGTCGGCTTCCGGGTCCAGGTCTTCTTCCTGTCCTGCGTCGTCATCGCGGGCCTCTACGGCGCCGCCACCGCCAATCGCCGCATCCTCTACGCCCAGGCCCTCCCCGGCGCCCTCGCCCTCTCCGCCGTCCTCGTCGCCGGCTGACCCCTGACGCACCCTCACCACAGGGCCCCGGCATCCCTTTCGACCTGAGCGAACGACGCGCCCCGGACCCGCCGCGTACCCTCGGCTCCATGATCACCCAGGAGCTCACCGACGCCGAGGTCGCCGCCGCGGCGGCCCGCGCCGGTGCCGAGGTCGTGCGCGGCCTCCACGGACAGGAACTCGAGCGGATCGACAAGGGCGCGGGCGACTTCGCCACCACCGCCGACCTCGCGGCCGAGCGGGCCGTGCTCGACGTCCTGCGCGCCGCCCGCCCCGACGACGCGATCCTCGGCGAGGAGAGCGGCCGGCAGGGCGCGGCCGACGCCGACCGCCAGTGGCTGGTGGACCCCCTGTGCGGCACCCTCAACTACGCCGTCGGCAACAAGCTCGTGGCCGTCAACGTGGCCCTGCGCGGCGGGGCGGCGGCCGTCGCGGACCCGTTCGGCGGCGAGGACGGGGAGGTGTTCCACACCGACGGCACGCGCGCGTGGGGCCAGGACGGCAAGCCCCTCGCGCCGACCGCCGCCACCGGCCTGGTCGACGTCAATCTGGACCCGCCGTTCCCCGGCGCCCCCGGCTTCCGCGCCGTGGACCTCCTCGCCCACCCCGACTTCGTCGCCGGGTTCCGCCCCCGCGTGGTCTCCACGTCGCTCGCGCTCGCCTGGGTCGCCGCGGGGAAGCGCGCCGCGTACGTCACCGACGGCGGCGACCTCACCGGCAGCGTCCACTTCGCCGCCGGCATCGCCCTCTGCCGGGCCGCCGGCTGCGTCGTCACCGGCATCGACGGCGCCCCGCTGGAGGAGGGCTCGGCCCGCGGCCTCGTGGCCGCCGCCGACGCCGCCACCCACGCCCGCCTGATGGAGCTGATCCGCTCCCGGGCCTAGTCAGTTCAGCCGCGCCCGGGCCGCCTGCGCCTGGTGGCGGATCGCGGCGGCGGAGTCCGGGTCGACCGCGTCCATGATCTGCGCGTACGCCTCCATCTCCGCCGCCCCGGTCAGGAAGTCGCCGCGCTGGACGAGGAGTTCCGCCCGCTCGTAGCGGAGGCGGGCCGGGTGGGACGGGAGCAGCAGCGCCAGCTCCACCGCCCACAGGGCCACGTCGGAGCGCTCGGGGCGGGGGGTCGCCCAGGCGCGGATGTTGCCGAGGATCCGCAGCACGATCGCGCCCGGCTCGGCCGGCCGCAGCATCGAGCGGTCCAGGGCCTCGCCGGTCGCGCTCGCCACCAGCAGCTCGGCGTCCTCCGCCGTCATGGGCCGGCCGCCCGCGAAGGGATCGGCCAGGTCGAGGTCGGCCGGGTCGCCGAAGCCGACGACGAAATGGCCCGGCAGCCCGAGCCCGTACACCGGCGCACCGGCCCGCCGGGCGACCTCCATCCACACCACGGACAGCAGGATCGGCAGACCGCGCCGCCGCCGCAGCACCTCGTGCAGCAGCGAGGACTCCAGGCGCTGGTAGTCGGCGGGGACGCCCTCGAACCCCTCGCGGCCGCCGAGGAGCGCCGCCAGCTCGTCCTTCCAGGCGCCGGTGAAGCGGGTGCCGTACGGGACGAGGCCGGCGAGCCGGTCGAGTTCGACGTCGGCCTCGACCAGATCGTGTTCGGTGACGGTGGGGTCCGCCACGGCGCAGATCAGCAGGCAGAGCCGGGCGAGGTCGGGCCGCTCGGCCCTGGCCTCCTCCGCGAACTCCCGCCGCCGGTCGGGCGGCCGGTTCAGGGGGTCCTCCGCGCTCACGCCTCGCTCACGCCTCCGCCTGCCGGTAGTGGTGGTAGTGGTGGTGCACCGCGAAGCCCATCCCCTCGTACAGCGTCCGCGCCGCCTCGTTGTCGCTCTCGACCTGGAGCCAGGCCGCCGAGGCGCCCTCGTCGAGGGCCTGCCGGGCGAGGGCGGTCATGACCGCGGTGGCCAGACCCCGGCGGCGGAGCTCCGGATCGACCTCTATCGCCAGGAAACCCGCCCACCGCCCGTCGACGACACAACGCCCGATGGCGGCCGGTACTTCCCCGGTGCCCGCGACGGACGCGAACCACACACTCGGCCCCGCGCCGAGGACGTGCCGCATCGCCGGGCTCGGCGCCGAGAACCGCTGGTAGCGGCGCAGCCACGCCTCGTCGAGCGTCCGGGAGAGGCGCACCTCGACGGTCCCGGGCTCCCGGTCGGCGAGCGGCGCGAGGGCCGCGATCCGCAGCTCCGCGGTGACCTCGCGGGTCCAGCCGAGCCGTTCCAGCTCGGCGCAGAGCAGCTCCTGGGTGCCCTCGGCGCCGGTCGCGGCCTGCACGTACGCGGGCAGCTTCCGGTCCGCGTACCAGTCCCGTACGACGTCCAGGGCCTCGGCGACCGGCAGCCCGGGATCGCCCGTCGGCAGCACCGAGTTGGCCCGCCGGGTGAAGCCCACCCGTCGCCCGACCACCGCCCCTCCACGACGGGCTTCGCCCGGCCCCTCCTGAATCGCCGCCCGCAGGGTCCACTCCCCGAGCGCCTCGCTCTCGACCGGCTGCCACGCGCGCGCGGACGCGCGGGAGAGCTCCGGGAAGGTGGCGGCGGGACCCCGACGGCGGGCCGGGGCGGCCGGCACGACCTTGCCCGCGACCAGGCGCGGTTCCGGGATCCGGACGGTCTCGCCGCTCTTTCGTGTGATCGTGAGCACACCGCCGTCCCAGGATGTGAGCACCCCGACGGCGTCCGTGAATCGGTCACCCTCCGACGGGGAGTCCGTCACGTACCGAACGGAGACACGTTTTCCCACGTCAGCCCTGGTGACACGGACCTCAAGCCGCCCTCCGCCGGTGAATTCCACAGCTTCTCCGCCCCTCCTGTTCGGATCGCCCCCAAGAACGGAGATACTAGGTGCGGGCATCGACGACACCGCGCTCCCGCGCAGACCAGCCCTACCGAGGAGGAACGACAGCGTGACCTACGTCATCGCGCAGCCTTGTGTCGACGTCAAGGACAAGGCTTGCATCGAGGAGTGCCCCGTCGACTGCATCTACGAGGGCAAGCGATCTCTCTACATCCACCCGGACGAGTGCGTCGACTGTGGAGCCTGTGAGCCGGTGTGCCCGGTCGAGGCGATCTTCTACGAGGACGACACCCCGGAGGAGTGGAAGGACTACTACAAGGCGAACGTCGAGTTCTTCGACGACCTGGGTTCGCCCGGTGGCGCCTCCAAGCTCGGCGAGATCGAGCGCGACCACCCCTTCATCGCCGCCCTGCCGCCGCAGAACGGCTGATCTTTCGTTGCACCCGCTCTCGGTCCCGTACGGCTCCACCGCCGTGCGGGACCGACGCGTATCGCGTACGCACTGAGGAAGTGAGCCAACCCGTGAGCGCTGTCTCTTCGCGCCTGCCCGTCTTCCCCTGGGACAAGCTGGAGCCGTACAAGGCGACCGCCCTGGCCCACCCCGACGGGATCGTGGACCTGTCGGTCGGCACGCCGGTCGACCCGGTCCCCGCGCTGATCCAGGAGGCCCTGGTGGCCGCGGCGGACTCACCGGGCTATCCGACGGTCTGGGGCACCCCGGCGCTGCGCGACGCGCTCACCGGCTGGTGCGGGCGGCGGCTCGGCGCGACCGGCTTCGCCCACGAGAACGTGCTGCCGGTGGTCGGCTCCAAGGAGCTGGTCGCCTGGCTGCCGACCCAGCTGGGCCTCGGCCCCGGCGACAGGGTGGCCTACCCGCGGCTCGCGTACCCGACGTACGAGGTCGGCGCGCGGCTCTGCGGCGCCGAGCCCGTCGTCTACGACGACCCGACCGAGCTCGACCCGGCCGGCCTGAAGCTGCTGTGGCTCAACTCCCCGTCGAACCCGACCGGCAAGGTCCTCCCGAAGGACGAGCTCACCCGGATCGTGGCCTGGGCGCGCGAGCACGGCGTCCTCGTCTTCTCCGACGAGTGCTACCTCGAACTGGGCTGGGAGGCCGACCCGGTGTCGGTCCTGCACCCGGACGTCTGCGGCGGCTCGTACGAGGGGATCGTCGCCGTCCACTCGCTCTCCAAGCGCTCCAACCTGGCCGGCTACCGGGCGGCGTTCATCGCCGGCGACGCGGCCGTCCTCGGCGAGCTGCTCCAGATCCGCAAGCACGGCGGCATGATGACCGCGGCGCCCGTCCAGGCCGCCACCGTCGCCGCCCTCGGCGACGACACCCACGTCGCCGAGCAGCGCGGGCGGTACGCGGCCCGGCGCGCCGCCCTGAAGGCCGCCCTGGAGGCCCACGGCTTCCGCATCGAGCACTCCGAGGCCAGCCTCTACCTGTGGGCCACCCGCGACGAGCCCTGCTGGGACACGGTGGCGTACCTGGCCGAGAAGGGGATCCTGGTCGCCCCGGGCGACTTCTACGGCGAGGCGGGCGCCCGCTTCGTGCGGGTCGCCTTCACGGCGACGGACGAGCGGGTCGACGCGGCGGTCAAGCGCCTCGGCTGACCGCGCGGTCACGGTACGCGGAAGGGCCCGGGCG
>NZ_JBHYKM010000091.1:6138-10076 GCF_042741435.1 Streptomyces sp. NPDC058955
GCCCCGCCCGCCGCGCGGCACCGGGCCCGGGGCCGGCCCCGGCCGCGGGGCCCCCCGGGCCCTTCCGCGTGTGCGCCGCCGGCTCAGCCGATCGGCAGGCCGCCCAGCATCTGGCCGGCCGGGGCGCCGCCCAGCGCGCCGCCCGCGGGGGTGCTCTCGGCGGCCGCACCGGCCGTGTCGCCCAGCGCCTGGCCGGCGCTGCCCGCGGTCTCGCCCGCGATCTGCTGGGCCGCCGGGGTGGCGGTCTTGCCGGCCGCGCCCACGGCCGCTCCGGCGGCCGGGACGGCCGTGCCGACGGCCTCGCCGCCGGTCGCCCCGGCGACGCCGGTCGTGGTCCGCGCGGCACCGTCGACGGCCGAACCCGCGTCGGCCGCGTCGAGCGCGGTCAGGCCGCCGAGCGCGCCGGTCGGTGCGAGGCCCTGGTCCAGGGCGCTCGCGGAGCCGGCCGCACCGACCACGGGGGCTGCGCCGGCCGCGACGATCAGGGCGACACGGGCGATCCGGCGGGTCAGGGGGAGGGACATGGTGCTCCTTCGACGGAGAGACGGTGAGGACGTTTGCGTCTGCGGGCTGCACAACCGAGCCGGGGGCCGGGGAGGTTGCGGGCGTCGAAGGTAAAGGCTGGGCAATGCGTCGTATTGTCGGGTGGGGAGGAAAGCGGACGAACGTCGCCGCGCGCCCCGCGCTGCCGAACCGTCACTCCTCTTGCGCCCCAAGCTCCCCGAGCGCCCCACGCGCCCCCTGGCCGGACCGGCTTCCCCCACACGGCCGATCCCCGCTCCGGGCGACCCCACCGCACACCAGTCCACCCCGTGGACCGACGGGTCCACCGGGTTTCATGGGCGGAACGGGAGAGACGGGGAGACGAGGGGAGAGAGGCGGAACGGCGGGGGAAGTCCTCGTCAGCGCGTGAGACGGAGGCGGACCGTGGACGCGGGGGAGGAGGAGGACTCCACCGGCTCCCAGCCGCCGCCCGAGTCGTCCGCGCGCCAGACCCGGTCCCCGTACGCGACCTCCGCGACCCGCAGCGCGTCCGCCCGGGCCACCGCCCACTGCGCCAGCTCCCAGCCGCGCCGCTCCCCGCCGTCCCGGACGGGCACGACGAGGACGGCCGGCTCCGCCGCCGAGCGGCCCGCGCTGGCGCCGCCGGAGACGGAGGTGGGCGCGGCGGACTCGCCGAAGGCCCGGACCAGTTCCGTACGGACCAGGGCGGGGTCGCCGGACCGGCCGTCCTTCAGGTCGGCCGTGCAGGAGAGCGCCGCCGGGGCCCGCCCGGTGAGCGCCGCGGACAGCAGCGTCGCGTCCGGCTCGTGCTTGGCGTACGCCTGCGGGAAGCCGCTCTTCTGGACCTTCTGCGCCGCCACCGTCAGCGGCATCCGCGAGTAGCCCGGGACCTTCTCCAGGCCCTCGTAGAACTTCCCGGCCGAGTACACCGGGTCCATGATCTGCTCCGGCGTGCCCCAGCCCATCGACGGCCGCTGCTGGAACAGGCCGAGCGAGTCCCGGTCGCCGTGCTCGATGTTCCGCAGCGCCGACTCCTGGAGCGCGGTCGCCAGAGCGATGGTGACCGCCCGCTCGGGCAGCCCCCGCGAGGTCCCGACCGCCGCGATCGTCGCCGCGTTCGACGCCTGCTCGGGGGTGAACTCGTACCGGTTGTCCCCGCTGCCCACGGCGCACCGGGGCGCGCCCTTGCTGCCGGTCACCTGATGGACGGCGATGTACGACGCGAGGCCGCACAGGACGGCGAGGGCGGCGGCCGAACGGGCGAGTCGGCCGCGTCGGGCGGGGCGGGGGGAGTCGGACACGGGGCCCACCGTACTGGAGGCCGGGTTAGGGTCGGCATATGGCTGACATCACCGCACGGGAGACCCCGCTCGACCTCGACCAGGACGGGGCCGCGCTCACCGCCGCCCTCGTCGACTTCGCCTCCGTCAGCGGGACCGAGAAGCCCCTCGCCGACGTGATCGAGCAGGCCCTGCGCGCCCTGCCCCACCTCAGCGTCGACCGGTACGGCAACAACGTCGTCGCCCGGACGAACCTCGGCCGCGCCGAGCGGGTCGTCCTCGCCGGCCACATCGACACCGTGCCGATCGCCGACAACGTGCCCTCCCGGCTCGACGAGGACGGCGTCCTGTGGGGCTGCGGCACCTCCGACATGAAGTCCGGTGTCGCCGTCCAGCTCCGGATCGCCGCCACCGTCCCCGAGCCCAACCGCGACCTCACCTTCGTCTTCTACGACAACGAGGAGGTCGCCGCCGACCTCAACGGCCTCGGGAAGATCGCCGCCGCCCACCCGGAGTGGCTGGAGGGCGACTTCGCCGTCCTGCTGGAGCCCTCCGACGGGCAGGTCGAGGGCGGCTGCCAGGGCACCCTCCGCGTCATCCTGCGCACGGCCGGCGAGCGCGCCCACTCCGCCCGCTCCTGGATGGGCTCCAACGCCATCCACGCCGTCGCGCCGATCCTCGCCCGCCTCGCCGCGTACGAGCCGCGCAAGCCGGTCATCGACGGCCTGGAGTACCACGAGGGCCTCAACGCGGTCGCGATCGAGGGCGGCGTCGCCACCAACGTCATCCCCGACGCCTGCTCGGTCACGGTCAACTACCGCTACGCGCCGGACCGCTCGCCGGAGCAGGCGCTGGCGCACGTCCGCGAGGTCTTCGCGGACTGCGACATCGCCGAGTTCGTCGTCGACGACGAGAGCCCCGGCGCGCTGCCCGGCCTCTCGCACCCGGCCGCCGTCGCGTTCATGAAGGCCGTCGGCGGCCACGCGATGCCGAAGTTCGGCTGGACCGACGTGTCCCGCTTCAGCGCGCTCGGCGTGCCCGCGGTCAACTACGGCCCCGGCGACCCGTTCTACGCGCACAAGCGGGACGAGCACGTGCACGTCGACCGGATCCACCACTGCGAGGCACGGCTCCACGACTGGCTGACCGCCCGTCTCCCGTAATTTCGCATTTCGTCACCTCAGTAGTCCTACGCTGACCCAAGAGCAAGAAGATCGAGCATCGATCGTGGATCGGCGGAGGGAGCAGGCCATGGGCAGTCCCGAGGGAATGGCGAAGCCGGAGGAGCAGCGCCTCGGACCGGTGCTGAGGCGCAGGGACCAGGTCCAGCCGGGCACCACGGACCAGCGGCTGCTCGACACCGAGGGCGACTCGGAGTGGGTGCACACCGACCCCTGGCGGGTCATGCGGATCCAGTCCGAGTTCGTCGAGGGCTTCGGCGCGCTCGCCGAACTGCCGAGCGCCATCAGCGTCTTCGGCTCGGCCCGGACGAAGCCCGACTCGCCCGAGTACGAGGCGGGCGTGAGGCTCGGCCGGGCGCTCGTCGAGGCGGGCTTCGCGGTGATCACGGGCGGCGGCCCGGGCGCCATGGAGGCGGCGAACAAGGGCGCCCGGGAGGCGAAGGGCGTCTCGGTCGGCCTCGGCATCGAGCTCCCCTTCGAGCAGGGGCTCAACCAGCACGTCGACATCGGCGTGAACTTCCGGTACTTCTTCGTCCGCAAGACGATGTTCGTGAAGTACGCGCAGGGCTTCGTCGTCCTGCCCGGCGGCCTGGGCACCCTCGACGAGCTCTTCGAGGCGCTGACCCTGGTGCAGACCCGCAAGGTCACCCGCTTCCCGATCGTGCTGTTCGGCAGCGCGTACTGGAAGGGCCTCGTCGACTGGCTGAAGGACTCGGTCGTCGCGGGCGGCAAGGCGAGCGAGCGCGACCTGCTCCTCTTCCACGTCACGGACGACGTGGACGAGGCGGTGGCGCTGGTGAGCAAGGAGGTCGGGCGGTAGGGGTTTTCAGCCCGTCCGGCGTTTGAGGACACGGCCGAAGGCCGTACGGGGGCCCGGGGGGGGGCGCGGCGGGGTGGGGTCGTGGGGGGGGGGGGTGTTGAGCCTCCGCGGGCGCGGCCCCGCCGGCCCGCGCGCGCGCGCCCCCCCCCCGCT
>NZ_JBHYKM010000091.1:10086-30769 GCF_042741435.1 Streptomyces sp. NPDC058955
GGGCGGGGTGGGGGAGAAGCCCGCCGCAGGCGCCCCCTCCCGCACCCCGCCCGACTACGCCAGCCCGCGCCGGGCGACCGCCGGAGGACGGTGACCGGCGATGGACGCCACCATGTCCAGGACCTGCCGCGTCTCCGCGACCTCGTGGACGCGGTACACCCGGGCCCCCAGCCACGCCGACACGGCGGTCGTGGCCAGCGTCCCCAGCACCCGCTCCTTCACCGGCCGGTCCAGCGTCTCCCCGACGAAGTCCTTGTTCGACAGGGAGACGAGGACCGGCCACCCCGTCTCCGCCATCTCGCCGAGGCGCCGCGTCGCCTCCAGGCTGTGCCGGGTGTTCTTCCCGAAGTCGTGGCCGGGGTCGATCATGATCCCGTCCCGCCGCACGCCCAGCGCGACCGCCCGCTCGGCCAGGCCCACGGTGACCCGCAGGATGTCGGCCATCACGTCCTCGTACTCCACCCGGTGCGGGCGGGTCCGCGGCTCGGCGCCGCCCGCGTGGGTGCAGACCAGCCCCGCGCCGTACCGCGCGGCGACCTCGGCGAGCCGCGGGTCGACCCCGCCCCACGCGTCGTTGAGCACGTCCGCGCCGGCCTCGCAGACCGCCTCGCCGACGTCCGCCCGCCAGGTGTCCACGCTGATCACCACGTCGGGGTGGCGGCGCCGGACCTCCGCGACGAAGCCGACCGTGCGGCGGGCCTCCTCCTCGGCCGTGACCTCCTCGCCGGGGCCCGCCTTGACCCCGCCGATGTCGATGATCGCGGCGCCCTCGGCCACCGCCTGCTCGACGCGGGCGAGCGCCGGCTCGTCGCGGAAGGTCGCGCCCTGGTCGTAGAAGGAGTCCGGGGTCCGGTTCACGATCGCCATGATCACCGGCTCGTGCGGCCCGAATTCACGCCGTCCCAAGCGCAGCATCCCTTATGTCCTCCCTCGCGACCGGTCGACGGCGTCCTGTGCAGTCGTCTGCGACCCTAACTGTCGGCGGCGCATGGCACGATCGGCACGGGACGTTTTCCATTCCGGGAGAGGCGCGCTGGTGTTCTGGTTTCTGCTCATCACGATGGTCGTGGTCGTCGCGGCCGTGACCCTCGCCGTGGTCGGCGGCGGCGACAGCGAGGTGCTGCCCGACGCGGCCCCCGAGCAGCTGGTGGACCCGCTGCCGCTGAGCCGCCCCCTGGACCGCGCGGACGTCGAGGCGCTGCGGCTGCCGGTAGCCGCCCGCGGCTACCGGATGGAGGACGTCGACGACGTCCTGGACCGGCTCGCCGCCGAACTCGCCGAGCGCGACGCCCGGATCGCGGAGCTGGAGGCGGCCCTCGCGGCCGGGCCGGCCGGCCGCGGGACGGCGGAGGGCGACGAGCGATGACCGGCGGGGCGATCCCGGGTCCCGACGGGCTGCCGCGCTGCCCCTGGGGCCTGTCGACCGAGGACTACACCGCGTACCACGACGAGGAGTGGGGCCGCCCGGTCCACGGCGACGACGCCCTCTTCGAACGGCTCTGCCTGGAGGCGTTCCAGTCGGGCCTGTCCTGGATCACCATCCTGCGCCGCCGCGAGGGCTTCCGGCGCGCCTTCGCGGACTTCCGCATCGCCTCCGTCGCCGGCTTCGGCGACGCGGACCGCGAGCGGCTCCTCGCCGACGAGGGCATCATCCGCAACCGGGCCAAGGTCGACGCGACCCTCGCCAACGCGAAGCTGCTCGCCGACTGGGCCCCCGGCGAGCTGGACGCGCTGATCTGGTCCCACGCGCCCGACCCGGCGAGCCGCCCCGCCCCGCGCACCCTCGCCGACGTCCCGGCCGTGACCGACGAGTCCACGGCCCTGGCGAAGGCGCTGAAGAAGCGGGGCGTCCGCTTCGTCGGCCCGACCACGGCCTATGCCCTGATGCAGGCGTGCGGCCTGGTCGACGACCATCTGACGGACTGCGTGGCCCGGGGCGGCCGGTAGCCGCCCCGGCGCCCGTCACTTCCCGAGGTACTTCGGCTTCTCCTTGGCGAGGAAGGCGCGGACCGCGATGGTGTGGTCCTCGGAGGCGCCGGCCAGGGTCTGGAGCTCGTCCTCCTTCGCCAGGGCCTCGTCGAGCGAGTGGTCGGCGCCGTAGGCCACGGACTCCTTGAGCGCCGCGTACGCCACGGTGGGGCCCTCGGCGAGCTTCCGGGCCAGCTCGCGGGCCTGCTCGGCCAGTTCGGCGGCCGGCACCAGACGGTTCACGATGCCCAGCTCGTACGCCTCCTGGGCGCCGATCGAGCGGGGGAAGAGCAGCAGGTCCGAGGCGCGGCTCCGGCCGATCAGCCGGGGCAGCGTCCAGGACATGCCCGAGTCCGCGGTGAGCGCCACGCCCGCGAACGAGGTGTTGAAGGTGGCGGTGTCGGCGACGATCCGGTAGTCCGCGGCGAGCGCGAAGCCGAAGCCGGCGCCGGCGGCGACGCCGTTCACCGCGGCGATCACGGGCTTCTTCATGCCGGTGATCGCCCGGACGATCGGGTTGTAGTGGTCCCGGACCGTGTTCATCGTGTCGCGGCTGCCCGTCTCCTGGTCCTGGAGGAGCAGACCGACGTGCTCCTTCAGGTCCTGGCCGACGCAGAACGCCCGGTCGCCGGCCGCCGTCAGCAGCACCGCCCGGACCGCCGGGTCGGCCGCCGCCGCCTCCGCCGCGTCCCGCAGCGCCACCTTCGCCGCGATGTTCAGCGCGTTCATGGCCTCGGGCCGGTTGAGCGTGATGGTGGCGAGCCCGTCGCTCACTTCGTACAGGACCGTGTCGGCCATCGGGACCCCTTCGTCTCGTGCATCGGCTGATCAGCCCAGCATGACGGAGATCACCCGTACCGCCCATGTGAGCTGCGTCAAAGAATCGGGGCCCGCGGAGCGACCCGCGGCGGCGAAGTATCGCAGGCCCGACGCCGAAATGTGGGCTTTTGCGAGAGCGCGTTGCCCAAGCGATGCGGATCGATGTTGGTCATCGGGTCCTGCGATGCGGGATAATGACCGGGAAGCAATGTGTTCGAAGCCGGTGAGGCGTGCTCCGCGGTGCGGAACTGCCCGGCTGAAGATGAGCTGGTTTCAGGAAGGGGAACGAGCATGGCGGCCATGAAGCCGCGGACGGGTGACGGCCCGCTCGAGGTGACCAAGGAGGGGCGGGGCATCGTCATGCGCGTTCCGCTCGAAGGCGGCGGTCGGCTCGTGGTCGAGCTGACCCCGGACGAGGCACAGGCTCTCGGTGACGCCCTGAAGCAGGTCGTCGGCTGACCCTCCCCGTTTTCCTGACCGCTGCCCCGGTACGGCCCCGGCCGTCCGGGGCAGCGGTGTGTCCGGGGCCCCGGGGGCGGAGTCCGTCCCGCCGCGGGCGCGGTCAGCCGCGCCGGACCGCGCAGAGCAGTCCGTCGCCCACCGGCAGCAGGGTCGGCAGCAGCTGGGAGCTCTCCCGGACCGTCCGCAGCAGCTCGCGGACCCGCTGCACCTCGGCCGGCTGGGCCCCCGAATCGACCGTGCGGCCCTCCGCGAAGACGCCCTCGAAGCAGACCAGACCCCCAGGTCGGAGCAGGCGCAACGATTCAGCGAGATAGTCCGGGTACTCCGCCCGGTCGCCGTCGCAGAAGACCAGGTCGTACCCGCCGTCCGCGAGCCGCGGCAGCACGTCCAGGGCCCGACCGGGGATGAACCGCGCCCGGTTGCCGGCGAAACCCGCCGCCCGGAACGCCGTCTTCGCGAACTGCTGGTGCTCCGGCTGCACGTCCACCGTGGTCAGGGTGCCGTCCGGACGCATCCCCAGCAGCAGGTAGATCCCCGACACGCCCGTGCCCGTACCGATCTCGGCGACCGCCTTGGCGTCCGCCGACGCGGCCAGCAGACGCAGCGCCGCACCGGTGCCCTGGGACACCGGGGCCAGCCCCGCCTCCCGGGCCCGTTCCCGGGCCCAGCGCAGTGCGTCGTCCTCGGGGACGAAGGCGTCGGCGAGCGCCCAGTCGGTCTGCCGGTTGGCGGTAATGGCCCTCTCCTGTCCCCTTAGTTGGCGCAACGGTGACTGTATCCGCTGTCAGCGGGAACCCGCAGATGGGACCGGGCGTTCACCAGGGGAAGGACGCGCACGAGGACCGCCGGGCGACCCCGATTCAAATGCGCGTAAAGATTCTTATCCGGAGCTAACGGGCGAGGTGGCTATGGTAGGGGCTCCACTGGACACCACCAGAGCCGATAGGGGAGGTGCGGCTGCGCCTGTGGATCGGAGAGGGGCGTTCCGACGCCTCCTCAGGTCGGCGGGTGAGCCGAAATCCGTGACCGACACCGCTGACCAGAGCCACCGCACTGCCACCGCACCCACCACCGCGACCTTCGCATCGGATGCGGAATCGCAGGCGTGGACTCCGCCCACCTGGGAGGAGATCGTCAGCACGCACAGCGGTCGCGTCTACCGACTGGCCTACCGCCTCACCGGCAACCAGCACGACGCCGAGGACCTCACCCAGGAGGTCTTCGTCCGCGTCTTCCGCTCGCTGTCGACGTACACCCCCGGCACCTTCGAGGGCTGGCTGCACCGCATCACCACCAACCTGTTCCTCGACATGGTCCGCCGCAAGCAGCGCATCCGCTTCGACGCGCTCGCCGACGACGCGGCCGAGCGGCTCCCCAGCCGCGAGCCCTCCCCGCAGCAGGTGTTCAACGACACCCACTTCGACGCCGACGTCCAGCAGGCCCTCGACACCCTGGCGCCCGAGTTCCGCGCCGCCGTCGTCCTGTGCGACATCGAGGGACTGTCGTACGAGGAGATCGCCGCGACCCTCGGCGTGAAGCTCGGCACCGTCCGCAGCCGGATCCACCGCGGCCGCTCCCACCTGCGCAAGGCGCTCAAGCACCGCTCGCCCGAGGCCCGCGCCGAGCGTGCCCTGGCCACCGTCGGATGGGAGGCCGGGACAGCGTGAGCGGCACCCGTCCCCCGTCCCCGAGCCCCGCCGAGCACCACCTCGGGGACCGGCTCGCCGCGCTCGTCGACGGCGAGCTCGGCCATGACGCCCGCGAGCGGGTCCTGGCCCACCTCGCCACCTGTGCCCGCTGCAAGGCCGAGGCCGACGCGCAGCGCGCCCTGAAGAACGTCTTCGCCTCCAGCGGAGCCCCCCAGCCCTCCGAGGGTTTCCTCGCCCGCCTCCAGGGCCTCCCCGGCGGCCCCGGCGATCCCGGCCGCTCCCCGCTGGAGCAGCTGCTCGAAGCCGGCGGCGTGAAGAGCGACGGCTTCGCCACCGCGGCGCCCGTCGCCCCCGACACCTCCACCGGCTTCCGGGTCCACACCGTCACCTCGTCAGGACGGGGCCGGCGCTTCGCCGTCGCCGCCGCCGGCGCGGTCTCCTTCGCGGCCATCGCCCTCGGCGGCACGCTGCCCGTCGAGAGCTCCCTCACCACCACCGCCCGCGGCGGGCAGGGCACCGGCAGCGCGGTCACCCCGCTGCGCGCGGGCGCCTCGGCGGGCCCCGCCGGCTCGGCGGCCGGCCGCTCGGACCGCTCCGAGCGCTCCACCGGCGGCGCCCAGTCGATCGCCGGCGCCCCGCTCGCCCCGGGCGGCACCGTCCCCTCGGGAGCCGTCCCGGCGGACGTGGACCGCGCCGGTCCGGTCACGGCGGTACGGCTCCGAGCGGCGCAGACGCAGTCGCTCTTCGCCCTCTCGCCGTTCATACGCCCGACGGCCCCCGCTCTCCAGCTGGCCTTCGGCCCGGCCCCGAGCCCGTCCCCCAGCCCGCCCGGGACCCCGCCGGACTCCCCCCGCTGACCTCCGACCTGGTTGAATCCTCGGTCAGAGCGCCCGACACAGGGACGCTCACGGGTCAGCGGTTGCGGGGAGAGCATGAACGACGGGAAGCCGAACTGGTGGAGCCGGCCTTCGACGCCCCCGGAGGCGGCGCGGATACCCACGCCGCCCCCGGCGGAGGAGGACGACTTCCCCCTCCAGGCTCCGGACCCGGCCGAGCCCGCCGCGCCGGAGCAGGCCACGGAGGCGCCCGCCGCCCCCAAGGTCGACATGACGAAGGAACCCGCCCCGGCCGCCGCGCCCGAAACCGCGCCGGCCTCCGAGCCCGCCCCGGCCGCCGCGCCGGTCTCCGAGCCCGCGCCCGTCGCCGCCGAGCCGGCCGCGGCCGCGCCGCAGCCGCTCCACGAGCCCGACGAGTACCGGACGCCGCCCTACGGCGAGCCCGGACCGTGGGCGCCCGCACCGCCGGTGCAGCGGCCCGCCGCACCCGTACCGGCCCCGCAGGCCGCCGTGCCCCCGCACGGGGCCGTACCGCCGCCGCAGGGGCCCGTGCCGCCGCAGACGCCCGTCTGGGGCCAGTACGACCCCTGGGGCGCCGGCCCCGGAGCCGTACCCCCGCCCGCCCGGAAGAAGTCCCGGCGCGGCCTCGCCCTTGTCGGCGCCCTCGCCTTCGCCCTCGTCACCGGCGTCATCGGCGGCGGCGTCGGCGCCTACGTCGAGCGCAACGGCGGCCTCACCACCGTCGAACTCCCGCAGGCCGGGGCCGGGCACACCGACCGCGCCCCCGACAGCGTCGCCGGCATCGCCGCCAGCGCCCTGCCCGGCGTCGTCACCCTGCACGTCAGCGGCGGCGGCTCGGCCGGCACCGGCACCGGCTTCGTCCTCGACAACCGCGGCCACATCCTCACCAACAACCACGTCGTCGACGCCGCCGCGTCCTCCGGCGACATCACCGTCACCTTCTCCAGCGGCGAGACCGCCTCCGCCAAGCTCATCGGCAAGGACACCGGCTACGACCTCGCCGTCGTCCAGGTCACCGGCGTCACCGGCCTCCGGCCCCTCCCGCTCGGCAACTCCGACGACGTGCGCGTCGGCGACCCCGTCGTCGCCATCGGCGCCCCCTTCGACCTCTCCAACACGGTCACCTCCGGCATCATCAGCGCCAAGGAGCGCCCGATCACCGCGGGCGGCGAGAAGGGCGACGGCAGCGACATCTCCTACGTCGACGCCCTCCAGACCGACGCGCCCATCAACCCCGGCAACTCCGGCGGCCCCCTCCTCGACGGCAAGGGCCGCGTCATCGGCATCAACAGCGCCATCCGCGCCGCCGGAGGCTCCGGCGACGGCGGCGGGGACGGCGCCCAGGCCGGCTCCATCGGCCTCGGCTTCGCCATCCCGATCAACCAGGGCAAGCGGGTCGCCGAGGAACTCATCAACACCGGCAAGGCCACCCACCCGGTCATCGGCGTCAGCCTCGACATGCAGTTCAACGGCGACGGCGCCCGCGTCGGCGACAAGGGCAAGGACGGCACCCCGTCCGTCACCCCCGACGGCCCCGCGGCCAAGGCCGGCCTGCGCCCCGGCGACGTCATCACCAAGGTCGACGGCCAGCGGGTCCACAACGGCGAGGAGCTCATCGTGAAGATCCGCGCCCACCGCCCCGGCGACGCGCTCGTCCTGACCCTGACCCGCGACGGCGGCGAACTCACCCGGACCGTCACGCTGGGGTCGGCACAGGGCACCTGAGGTACATGTGGCGGACATCGCAAGGTACCCGTCCCGCAGCTCGGGCGGGTACCGTGGTGCGGGCCGCCCTGGTCCGGCGTGAAGGAGCTACTAGGTGTTCAGCGACATAGGCGCACTCGAGCTGGTGACGCTCATCGTGCTCGCCGTGCTCATTTTCGGCCCGGACAAGCTGCCGAAGGTCATCCAGGACGTCTCGCGCTTCATCCGGAAGATCCGGGAGTTCTCCGACAGCGCCAAGCAGGACATCCGCACCGAGCTCGGCCCGGACTTCAAGGACTTCGAGTTCGAGGACCTCAACCCGAAGACCTTCATCCGCAAGCAGCTCGACGGCAACGAGGACCTCAGCGAGCTCAAGGAGCTGCGCTCCACGTTCGACCTCCGCAAGGAGATGAACGAGGTCGCCGACGCCGTCAACGGGCGCGAGAGCGCCCCCGCGGCGGCCCCCGCCACGGTCAACGGCTCCGGTCCGGACCTGCTGAAGAAGCAGGACCCGCCGGCCGCGCCCGAGCGGCCGCCGTACGACTCCGACGCCACCTGACGACGCACCTGACACGGGCGGTCACCGACCGGTCGCTATCCTCCTTGAGTTGACGGAACGAGGAGGCGGCCGAGATGAAGACGACGAGTCGGGTGGAAGCCGAGGGGTTTCTGCGCGCACCCTTCGCCTGGTACGGGCTCGACGAGGCGTTCACCGGGCCCCGCCGGCTGATGCAGATCGGCACGGCGGCGGACGGCACCGTCCAGCACGGCTCGGTGGGCCACGGTGACGAGCCGTCGATAAAGTCCGAGGCCGCCGGCACGGAGAAGGAGCGGTTCGCCGTCGTCGTGACGGTCGCCGCGAACCCCGTGCGGCGCACCGGCGACGGCACCGGCGTCCTCGACGCCACCACCGTCTCCTCCGCGGCCTGGCTGGCCGGCTCCGGGCTGCTCGCCCACACCTGGCCCGCCTCCCTCGACCACGGGCTGCGGGACCACTGGCTCGACCAGCAGACCGAGACGGCCTTCGAGCTGGCCGACGACCTCGACGGGCCCGCGTGGACGACGCTGTCCCTGCCCGTGGACGGGGTGCCGGTGCCCTTCCACTACCGCGAGTCCGAGTTCGGATGGGTGCTGGCCGGCTCCGCCGGAGAGGCGCACATCGGGGCGTACGGGCGCGGCATGAGCGCGTACGGGCTGGGCTTCGCGCAGATCAAGGACCTCGGGCTGTACGCCTGACGGTCCCGGGTACGACGAAGGGCGCCCCGCCGCGGGGCGCCCTTCGCCGTGTCTCAGAACTTGTTGCGCGGCGTGATGCCGAGGCTCAGGCCGGAGAGGCCGCGCTGGCGGCCGCCGAGCTTGCCGGCGATGGCGCGGAGGGCGGCGCCGGCCGGGGAGTCGGGGTCGGAGAGGACGACCGGGCGACCGTCGTCGCCGCCCTCGCGCAGCCGGACGTCGATCGGGATGGAGCCGAGGACCGGGACCGTCGTACCGGTGGTGCGGGACAGGCCGTCCGCGACCGTCTGGCCGCCGCCCGTGCCGAAGACGTCCACCATCTCGTCGCAGTGCGGGCAGGGCAGGCCCGCCATGTTCTCGACGACACCGACGATCTTCTGGTGGGTCTGCACGGCGATCGAGCCGGCCCGCTCGGCGACCTCGGCCGCCGCCTGCTGCGGGGTGGTGACGACCAGGATCTCCGCGTTCGGCACCAGCTGCGCGACCGAGATCGCGATGTCGCCGGTGCCCGGGGGCAGGTCGAGCAGCAGGACGTCCAGGTCGCCCCAGTACACGTCCGCGAGGAACTGCTGGAGCGCGCGGTGCAGCATCGGGCCGCGCCACACCACCGGCGCGTTGCCCGGGGTGAACATGCCGATCGAGATGACCTTCACGCCGTTCGCCGACGGCGGCATGATCATGTTCTCGACCTGGGTCGGACGGCCGTCCGCGCCCAGCATCCGCGGCACGCTGTGGCCGTAGATGTCCGCGTCGACGACACCGACCTTCAGGCCGTCGGCGGCCATCGCCGCCGCCAGGTTCACGGTCACCGAGGACTTGCCGACGCCGCCCTTGCCGGAGGCGACCGCGTACACCCGGGTCAGCGAGCCCGGCTTCGCGAAGGGCACCTCGCGCTCGGCGGTGGTGCCGCGCAGCGCCGCCGCCAGCTCCTTGCGCTGCTCGTCGCTCATCACGTCCAGCGTCACGTCGACGCCGGTGACGCCCTCGACGCGGGACACGGCCTCGGTGACGCGTTGCGTGATGGTGTCGCGCATCGGGCAGCCGGAGACCGTCAGGTAGACCGTCACCGCGACCTTGCCGTCCGGTCCGATCTCCACCGACTTGACCATGCCGAGTTCCGTGATCGGACGATTGATCTCGGGGTCGTTCACCGTCGCCAGTGCTTCGAGCACCGCGTCTTCCGTAGCCATAGGTCTGATGGTACGGCGACGACCACGTGGCTATGAAAGGGCTGTCAACGGTCGGGTACGTCACTCCGCCGCTCGCCGTCCGGCGGGAATAGATCGCGTTCCTGTCCGCGCTCCTCCAGTTCCCTCACCAGGTCCTGCAGTTCGGAGCGGATCCAGTCCCGGGTGGCGACCTCGCCGAGGCCCATCCGGAGCGCGGCGATCTCCCGGGTCAGGTATTCCGTGTCGGCGATCGAGCGCTCGTTCTGCTTGCGGTCCTGCTCCAGGTTGACCCGGTCCCGGTCGTCCTGCCGGTTCTGCGCCAGCAGGATCAGCGGGGCGGCGTACGACGCCTGCAGGGAGAGCGCCAGCGTCAGGAAGATGAAGGGGTACTCGTCGAACTTCAGGGACGCCGGGGCGAAGATGTTCCAGCCGACCCAGACGATGATCGTCAGCGTCATCCAGACCAGGAACCGGCCCGTCCCCAGGAAGCGGGCGATCCGCTCCGAGAGCCGCCCGAAGGCCTCCGGGTCGTACTCCGGCAGCAGCCGGGCCCGGCGCTCGCGCGGCAGGTCGAGCCGGATCCGCGGCAGCTGCCGGTCCCGCTCCCGGTCCCGTTCCCGCTCCTGCGGCCGCTCAGCCACCGCGCACCGCCTCCTCGTGGAACTCCGTCTCCCGCCAGTCGTCCGGCAGCAGGTGGTCGAGCACGTCGTCGACGGTGACCGCGCCGAGCAGCGAACCGCTCTCGTCCACGACCGGCGCCGCCACCAGGTTGTACGCGGCGAAGTAGCTGGTCACGGCCGGCAGCGGGGTGTCCGGGCCGAGCGGCGGCAGATCGCTGTCGACCAGCGAGCTGACCAGCGTGAACGGCGGGTCGCGCAGCAGCCGCTGGAAGTGGACCGTGCCCAGGTACTTCCCGGTCGGCGTCTCGTCCGGCGGCCGGCACACGTACACCTGCGCCGCGAGCGCCGGCGACAGGTCCTGCTGGCGGACCCGGGCGAGCGCGTCGGCGACGGTGGCGTCCGGGCGCAGCACGATCGGCTCGGTGGTCATCAGACCGCCCGCGGTCCGCTCCTCGTACGACATCAGCCGGCGCACGTCGGCGGCGTCGTCCGGCCGCATCAGGGTGAGCAGCCGTTCCTTCTCCTCGTCCGGCAGCTCGTTGAGGAGGTCGGCGGCGTCGTCCGGGTCCATCGCCTCCAGGACGTCGGCGGCCCGCTCCTCCTTCAGCTTGCCGAGGATCTCCACCTGGTCGTCCTCGGGCAGCTCCTCCAGGACGTCGGCGAGCCGGTCGTCGTCGAGGGCGGCGGCGACCTCGGCGCGCCGCTTGGGGGAGAGGTGGTGGAGGGCGTTGGCGAGGTCGGCGGGGCGGAGCTTCTCGAAGGTGGCGACCAGGCTCTCGGCGCCCTGCCCGTGCTCCTCCAGGGAGAAGCCGGTGACCGCCGACCACTCCACGGTCAGCGCCTCCCCCTTGCGGCGCAGCGCCCCGCCCTTGCCCCGGCGGACGAAGACCTTGTCGATCTCCCAGTCACGGCGGGCCGGCAGCTGCTGGATGGCGATGTCGAGGACGGTGACCTCCTCGCCGGTCTCGACCAGGGTGACCCGCCGGTCGAGGAGCTCGCCGAGGACGAGCCGCTCGGTCGGCCGCTGCTCGAAGCGGCGCATGTTGACCACGCCGGTGGTGATGACCTGGCCGGACTCGACGCCCGTGATCCGGGTCATCGGGACGAAGACCCGGCGCCGGCTCAGCACCTCCACGACCATGCCGAGGAGCCGGGGCGGGCGGCGGCCGACGCGGAGCATCGCGACCAGGTCGCTGACCCGGCCCACCTGGTCGCCGACGGGGTCGAAGACGGGCACGCCGGCGAGGTGGGAGACGAAGATCCGGGGGGCGCCTGCCGCCATGCCTCGCGCCTCCTCGCTGCCGCACGATCCGGGGTCGCCGGGCCGCCCCCGCGGGGCCGCACGGCCGGTGCGGGACCCTGCCGGGGCTCCGCATGGTTCAGGCTAGCCCGAGGTGTTCGACCCCGCTCCGGCAGCGCCGCCGTCCGGCTGCCTGCGGGGACGCCCGGCCGGCCCGGGTACGCTGCGGTCTGCCGCCCCCCACCGGCACCGGCCGGCCCCTCCGGCCGACCCCCGGCGGCCCCTTCCGCCGTGTGTGTACGGCCGGGGCCGTTCCCCCACCGCAGAACGAGAGGCAGCGCAGGTGACCGTCCGTACCCCGTCATCGCGTATCCCGTCCGTACCGCCGGCGCCCGCCCGGACGCTGTCCGCCGCCCGGTTCCGCAGGGCGGCCGTGCCGCTGGCGCTGTGCGCGGGGCTGACGGTGGGCCTGACGGCCTGCGCGGCCGACCCGGACGAGGGGACCAACGGGGTCGGGAGACTGTCGGCGCCGGAGATCGAGAAGGAGGCCCGGACGGCGGCGGACACCGCGAAGGCGGTCCGGCTCTCCGGCACCCTGGTCAGCAAGGGCGGCACCTTCAAGCTGAACATGCGGCTGAAGCAGAACGGCGGCGCCGGCTCGGTGACCACGAAGAACAACACCTTCGAGCTGCTGCGGGTCGGCGACGCCCTCTATCTGAAGGCCGACGCGGGCTTCTGGACGCACGAGGAGGAGGGCGACGGCAAGCCCAGCGAGGCCGACACGGAGGCCGCAGACAAGCTGGACGACATGTACGTGAAGGTGCCGAGCGACGACCCCTCGTACAAGCAGCTGCGCGGCTTCACCGAGATGGACCAGCTGCTGCGCGGGATCATCGGACTGCACGGGGACGTCGTCAAGGGCGACCGGGACCAGATCGGCGGCGTCCGCACGGTGAAGGTGAAGGGCGGCGCGGACGGCGAGGGCGGCACCCTCGACGTGGCCCTGGAGGGCTCCCCGTACCCGCTCCAGTTCGCCCGGGGCGGGGGAGCGGGCCTGGTGGTGCTCTCCGAGTGGGACAAGGACTTCCCGCTCACCGAGCCGAGCCGCGAGGAAACCCTCGACTACGGCCGCCAGCTGCCCCGCGCCTAGCCCTTCTTCCGGCGGAACAGCAGCTTCGGCAGGCCGGCCGGGACCGGGCGGCGGGTGGTCGCGGCGGAGGGGAGCGGGACCGCGGCGAGCGAGCCGTCCGGCAGTTCGGTGGTGGCGGCGCGCGGGTCGAGGCGCAGGACGCGGCACTCGCGCGCCCAGCGCCCGGGCATCGCCTCGCCGTCGGGCGCGTTGAGCCGCTTGCCCTTCAGTTCGGCGACGGCGGCGTCCCACTCCTCGCTGCCGGGGGAGAGCTGGCGGACGGCGGCCGTCCAGGAGACGATCCGGCCGCCCTTGTCCTTGCTGCGGACCGTGACCTCGGCGGTGCCGCCGTCGGCGAGGCCGGGCAGCGGCTGCTCGCCGGGGCCGTCGCCGACCACATGGGCGGCGCCGTCGTGCCAGACGTGCCAGAGCGCCCGGGCGGGTCCGGTGCCCCGGACCCAGACGAGACCGGACTTCTTGGTGGCCTCCTCGACGAGGAACAGCTCTTCTGTCATGGCCCGAAGCCTAACGGCAGGCCCGTCAGAGCCAGCCGTTGCGCTTCAGGGTGCGGTGGATGGTGAAGCAGATGACGGCGATGCCGCCGAGCACCATCGGGTAGCCGAACTTCCACTGGAGCTCCGGCATGTACTCGAAGTTCATGCCGTAGACCCCGCAGACCGCCGTGGGGACGGCGACGATCGCCGCCCACGAGGTGATCTTGCGCATGTCCTCGTTCTGCGCGACGGTCGCCTGCGCCAGGTTGGCCTGGAGGATCGAGTTCAGCAGCTCGTCGAAGCCGACGACCTGCTCCTGGACGCGGGCGAGGTGGTCGGCGACGTCCCGGAAGTACTTCTGGATGTCCGGGTCGACCAGCCGCATGGGCCGCTCGCTCAGCAGCTGCATCGGGCGCAGCAGCGGGGTGACGGCCCGCTTGAACTCCAGCACCTCGCGCTTGAGCTGGTAGATCCGGCCGGTGTCGGTGCCGCGCGTGGAGCCCTTCGCGGCCGGCGAGAAGACGTCGATCTCCAGCTGGTCGATGTCGAGTTCGACGGCGTCGGCGACCGCGATGTAGCCGTCGACGACATGGTCGGCGAGGGCGTGCAGGACGGCCGAGGGCCCCTTGGCGAGGAGCTCCGGCTCGCCCTGGAGGCGGTGCCGGAGGTTGCGCAGCGAGCCCTGGCCGCCGTGCCGGACGGTGATGACGAAGTCCGGGCCGGTGAAGCACATCACCTCGCCGGTCTCCACCACCTCGCTGGTGGCGGTGAGTTCGGCGTGCTCGACGTAGTGGATCGTCTTGAACACGGTGAAGAGGGTGTCGTCGTACCGCTCCAGCTTGGGCCGCTGGTGGGCGTGGACGGCGTCCTCGACGGCGAGCGGGTGGAGCCCGAACTCGGCGGCGATACCGGCGAATTCGGCCTCGGTCGGCTCGTGCAGGCCGATCCACGCGAAGCCGCCGGACTCCCGCACCTGCGACATGGCGCCGCGCGGGGTGAGGCAGGCGCGGTCGTCGATCCGGCGCCCGTCGCGGTAGACGGCGCAGTCGACGATGGCGCTGGAGGCCGAGTGGTCGCGGGTCGGGTCGTAGTTCGTGTACGTGGTCGGGGTCTTGCGCAGGCTCGGGCGCAGGCTCGGCCGAACGGCGGCGCGCAGGTCACGGATCATCGACATGGGCGTGCTCTCCTTCACGGACAGGCCGTCGGCGAGCGTGGCGCAACCCGGAATGAGGACGTGGGGAAGCTTCGTCCACAAAGCGGGCGGCACCGGCGGATCGCGGCGACGGCGGTCGCAACTCAGACAGGCAAAGAGGGGATGCTCTTCCGTCGGACGCGATGCCGGAGGGGGGTCCCGGTTCGGGGACCCGGTGTCACCGGAGGGAGGAACGCACCGGGCTCGGGTGCGGAGCGGCGGAAGAGCGACTGGTACTGCCCGATCGACTTCGGTCCATCGCAGTCCCACCTCCTCCGGCCGGTCCCTCGTGAGGGACGACGTGTGACGCACAGTCGGGAAACCCGACCAGTGGCCAACACTATCAGCCGACCGAGGGTCAATCCCTTACTTTGCCCGTTCCATACGCGATCTATGCTCGCCGCATGGGAGAAGTTCTTGCACTGGTCGAGGCCCGGCTGCGTACGGCCCTCGGCGAACCGGACGCGCGGGCCGCGGTGACCTTCCTCGGCACCGACCGCATCGAGGTGCTCCGCTTCGTCGACGCGGAGGCGGGCCTCGTGCGCTACGCCACGCTGGGCATGTCCGCGGCGCCGATGGCCGACCCGACGGCCGCGCTCGCCGACCCGGTGAAGGGCCCGCGCGCCGAACTGGTCCTGACCGTGCGCCTCGGGCGCGCGGACACCGACAAGGTGCTGCGCCCGCTGGCGGTGCTCGCCGCGACCCCTCAGGTGGAGGGCGTGATCGTCGCCCCCGGCGCCTCGCTGGACGTCGGCGAGCCGCTGTGGCCGGGGGCCGGCTTCACCTCGGTCCTGGTCGCCGAGTCGGGCGGCCTGGTGGAGGACCTGGAGCTGGACGAGCCGATGGACCCGGTCCGGTTCCTGCCGCTGCTGCCGATGACCCCGAACGAGGCCGCCTGGAAGCGGGTGCACGGGGCGCAGGCCCTGGAGGAGCGCTGGCTGGCGAAGGGCACGGACCTGCGGGATCCGCTGCGCGGTTCCGTGGCCCTGGACTGAGGGTCCGCGCCGGGGTCCGGCGGCGTCCGGGTGACGGGCACGGTCCGGACGGGTGATCGGCCGCCGCCGTCCTTGACGGGAGGCGCGTGCGGTAGGACCGTTGAGCCCTATGAGGGGCGAACCCAGTTGTCCGAAGTGTGGTGGTCGGGTCAGGGCGCCCGGTCTCTTCGCCGACTCCTGGCAGTGCGACGTGCACGGGCCCGTGCATCCGCTGCAGCCCGTGATCCCGCCGAGCGTCGAAGCCCTCTCCGTCGTCGTCCAGCGCTCCCACGTGCCCGTCTGGATGCCCTGGCCGCTCCCGGTCGGCTGGCTCTTCACCGGGGTCACCTACGCCGGTGACGACCGCAGCGGCGGCCGCGCCACCGCCGTCGCCTGTTCCGGTCCCGGCCCGCTCGGCGGCATCGGCGAGCTGCTGCTCGTCGCCGAGGAGCTGGGCGTCGGCCTCGGCGCCCGGTACGCCGGCATCGACGGCCCCGACCCCGGCTCCGGCATGGCGATCGACAAGCCGCCGCAGGCCAAGGTCCTCGCCGCCGGCCGCCCCACCCCCCTCTGGCACGTCACCGGCACCCCGCACGACCGGGCCGTCTTCGCCGGCGAGGCCCGTGGGCTCTGGCTCTGGGCGATCGTCTGGCCCGAGCAGTCCGGGCTGCTCATGTACGACGAGCTGGTCCTCACCGACCTGCGGGACGCGGGCGCCGAGGTCGAGCTGCTGCCCTGCGGGGCGCTCACCCCGCGCCTGCTCGGCTGACGGGACGGCGACCCCCGGCGGTGTAACAGGTGCCGCCGGGATCGACTCCGTACAACCGGGGGCTGATCGCCCGTTATGCTGGAGCGTCACTCATCCGTGCCGAGCCCCTGGAGAACCGCGTCGTGCACATCGACCTGCACAGCCACTCCACGGCCTCCGACGGCACCGACACCCCCGCCGAGCTGGTGCGGAACGCCGCCGCGGCCGGGCTCGACGTCGTCGCGCTCACCGACCACGACACCACCCGCGGGCACGCCGAGGCGATCGCCGCCGCGCCCGAGGGGCTGACCGTCGTCCCCGGCGCCGAGCTCTCCTGCCGCCTCGACGGCATCGGCCTGCACATGCTCGCCTACCTCTTCGACCCCGAGGAGCCGGCGCTGCTCGCCGAGCGCGAGCTGGTCCGCGACGACCGGGTGCCGCGCGCCCGGGCCATGGTCGGCCGGCTCCAGGAGCTGGGCGTGCCGGTCACCTGGGAGCAGGTCGCCCGGATCGCCGGCGACGGCTCCGTGGGCCGCCCGCACGTCGCCGAGGCCCTGGTCGAGCTGGGTGTCGTCCCCGACGTCTCCGGCGCGTTCACCACCGAGTGGATCGCCGACGGCGGCCGGGCCCACGTCGAGAAGCACGAGCTGGACCCGGTGCGGGCGATCGCCCTGGTCAAGGCGGCCGGCGGCGTCACCGTCTTCGCCCACCCGGCCGCCGTCAAGCGCGGCAAGGTCGTGCCCGAGTCCGCGATCGCCGCCCTCGCCGCGGCCGGGCTCGACGGCATCGAGGTCGACCACATGGACCACGACGAGCCCACCCGCGCCCGGCTGCGCGGGCTCGCCAAGGAGCTGGGCCTGCTGGTCACCGGCTCCAGCGACTACCACGGCAGCCGCAAGACCTGCCGCCTCGGCGAGTACACCACCGACCCCGAGATCTACGGCGAGATCACCCGCCGGGCCACCGGGGCCTTCCCCGTCCCCGGTGCCGGCGGAGTCCGGGCCTAGGGCCTGTCCGGCGGACCCCACCGGGTCCGCCCCGCGTCGCCGCCGGAACGCCCGAGCGGCCCCGGCGCCCCGTGCCCCATCCGCGCCCGGGGTGCCTCCTGCCCGGCCGACCCGCCCGCCCCCTTCCGTACCGCCCCGAGCCCGTGCGTCCACCGCGCGGCGGCGGGCACTCCTGCCCCGATGCCGGAATCCCGCATTCCGGTCCGGTGCCCCACACCCCACCGTTCGACCCTCACCGCAAGGCACCCCACGTGTTCGACCTCGCCGTCTTCGGCTCGCTCTTCCTCACCCTGTTCGTGATCATGGATCCGCCCGGCATCACGCCGATCTTCCTCGCGCTGACCTCCGGCCGCCCCGCCAAGGTCCAGCGCCGGATGGCCTGGCAGGCCGTCGCCGTCGCCTTCGGCGTCATCGCCGTCTTCGGCGTCCTCGGCCAGCAGATCCTCGACTACCTGCACGTCTCCGTCCCCGCCCTGATGATCGCGGGCGGTCTCCTGCTGCTGCTCATCGCGCTCGACCTGCTCACCGGCAAGACCGACGAGCCCAAGCAGACCAAGGACGTCAACGTCGCCCTCGTGCCGCTCGGCATGCCGCTGCTCGCCGGGCCCGGCGCCATCGTCTCGGTCATCCTCGCCGTCCAGCACGCCGACAGCGTCTCCGCGCAGATCTCCGTCTGGACCGCCATCGCCGCCATGCACGTCGTGCTCTGGCTGGCCATGCGCTACTCGCTCGGCATCATCCGCGTCATCAAGGACGGCGGCGTCGTCCTCGTCACCCGGCTCGCCGGCATGATGCTCTCCGCGATCGCCGTGCAGCAGATCATCAACGGCGTCACCCAGGTCATCCGGGGCGGCTAGACCCCGTCCGGACACCACTGCGCCCCCGTGCGGATTCCGTCGAAGCGGAGTCCGCGCGGGGGCGCGGTGCGTGGTGTGAGCCCGGCCCCTCGTTACGAGGCGGAGGTCTCTGCGGGTCGGATCCAGATGCGCTGGCCGACAGCGGCGGCCTGCTGCACGATCCGGTTGACGGAGGCGGCGTCCACGACCGTCGAGTCGACGGGCGTGCCGTCGATGTCGTCGAGTCGCAGGATTTCGAAGCGCATGGCTTCTCCCTTCGTCCGGAGTTGATCCTCCATGTGGAGAACTGCGTACGTATGTGTCTAACGGCTGCCCCACCCGAAACATTCCTTACGCTAAAGAAAATTTTCGGATGGCTAACTACTATCGGGTAGCGGGTGTGGCGGCCCGCCCTCCCGAGGCGGACAATGAGGGCCGATGAACGACGCCACGCACCCCGCTCCGCCCGCCGACGACACCCCCCACGCGCTCGCCGCGCTGGAGGCCCGCCTGGAGCGCACCAATGAGCTCCTGCGGCGGATGCTGGCCGAGGTGGCCAAGACACCGTCCACTCACGCCATCTTCGTCGACGCCGGTTACGTCCATGCTTCGGCCGGGTTGCTGGTGACCGGTTCCGGGGACCGGCGCTCCTTCGACCTCGACGCCGAGGGCCTGATCGAGGCGTTCATCGACACCGCCCGGACGGTCTTCGCCGACTCCCGGCTGCTGCGCGTGTACTGGTACGACGGCGCCCGCCGCCGCATCCACACCCCCGAACAGCAGTCGATCGCCGAGCTCCCCGACGTCAAGGTCCGCCTCGGCAACCTCAACGCCGACAACCAGCAGAAGGGCGTCGACTCCCTCATCCGCACCGACCTGGAGTCGCTCGCCCGCCACCGCGCCATCAGCGACGCCGCGCTCGTCGGCGGCGACGAGGACCTGATCTCCGCCGTCGAGGCGGCCCAGGGCTACGGCGCCCGCGTCCACCTCTGGGGCATCGAGGCCGCCGACGGCCCCAACCAGGCCGAGGCGCTGCTCTGGGAGGTCGACAGCCGGCGCACCTTCGACCTCGACTTCTGCCGGCCCTACGTCACCCGGCGCCCGGTCACGATGTACGAGAACGAGTCCGAGCCGCCGCCCTCACGCGACGAGGTCCGCTTCATGGGCGCCCAGATCGCCGCCACCTGGCTCGGCGAACGCGGCCGCGACCGGCTCGCCGAACTCCTGCCCGGCGACCCGTACCTCCCCGCCGCCGTCGACCAGGACCTCCTCGTCGAGGCCGAGTCCCGGCTCAGCCGCTCCCTGCGCGGCCACGGCGCCCTCCGGCGCGCGCTGCGCGACGGCTTCTGGCAGCACCTCAGGGCGCAGTACTGACCCTGAGGACGGGCTCCTCCGCGGCCTCGGCCGTGTCGACCCGCTCCCAGAAGGCGGTCAGGCGCTCCGCCAGCTCGCGCGGGTGGGAGACGTTGGGGGAGTGGCCGGCGCCCTCGACCACGGTGTGGTGCGCGCCGGTACGGGCGGCGACCGCCGCCAGCTCGGCCGGCGGCCAGACCATCTCCTCGGAGCCGTACGCCAGGTGCACCGGCAGCGCCAGGGCCGCCAGCTCGGCCGGACCGTCCGGGTCGCGCAGCAGCAGCCGGCCCGCGCCGGACAGCTGGGCCACCTTCGTCAGCATCCAGCGGCGCCGCAGGAAGCCCACCACCTCGGCCGAGTCGACCGCCTCGTCCGGCTCCTCGCCGCGGCTGTCCAGCCACCGCGTGGTCCGCCACACCCGCTCCTTCGCCAGCAGCGCGTGCCCGGCCCGCAGCGCCCGGATCCGGACCCGCTGGGGGCGGGCGACCCGGCCGGGGCCGGAGGAGAGCAGGGTCAGCGAGCGGAAGGCCCGGGGGGCCAGCACCGCGGCCGAGCGGGCGACGAGCCCGCCGAAGGAGTGCCCGAGCAGATGCACCGGACCGTCCCGCAGCGCCACCGCCTGCGCGACCGCGTCCAGCGCGAGGGCCCGGCGGCGGTAGGCGGCGCGGCCCCGGGGGCCGTACGACTCGTTCTGCCCGCGGCCGTCGACGGCGACGACCCGGTACCCGGCCTCGCTCAGGGGGCCGAGCAGCGCCAGGAAGTCCTCCTTGCTGCCGGTGTACCCGGGCAGCATCAGGACGCTCCCGCGCGGCTCGCCGACCGGGGCGGTGTCGAGCACGGAGAATCCGCCGCGCACGGTCTCCAGGCGGTGGGCCCGGGTGCGGGGCGGCAGCGACAGGGAGCGCGGCTTGCTCATGCAAGGACTGTAACCGGACGGTGGCCTCCGGATCAGCCCGCCGTACCGCCCGGTGGTCCGGGCGCGGTGCTACGCCTCGGGCTGGGCCGGGGCGGCCTTCTTGGCGACCCGCTTGCGCGGGGCCTTCGGGGCCTCCTCGACCGGGGCCTCGGCGGCCTTCTTCACCGTGCGCCGACGGGTCGTCGTCGCCTTCTGCGGCTCCGACGCGTCCGGCGCCACGGCGGCGGCCGTCTTCTTCGCGGCGGTCCGCTTACGGGGAGCCTTCGGGGCTTCCTCGGCGGCGGGCGCCTCGGTGACGGCCTCGGCCGTCTTC
>NZ_JBHYKM010000091.1:30868-34674 GCF_042741435.1 Streptomyces sp. NPDC058955
CTTGGTGGCGGTCCGCTTGCGGGGGGCCTTGGGGGCTTCCTCGGTGGCGGGCGTCTCCGTGACGGCGGCGGCCGTCTTCTTCGCGGCGGCGCGCTTACGGGGAGCCTTGGGGGCTTCCTCGGTGGCGGGTGCCTCGGTGACGGCGGCGGCCGTCTTCTTGGTGGCGGTCCGCTTGCGGGGGGCCTTGGGGGCTTCCTCGGTGGCGGGCGTCTCCGTGACGGCGGCGGCCGTCTTCTTCGCGGCGGCGCGCTTGCGCGGAGCCTTGGGGGCCTCCTCGACCGGAGCCGCGGCCGGGGCCGGGGCCTCGGCGACGGGGGCCGGGATGACCACGACGGCCTCGGCGGCGGCGGTGGTCGTCACCGGGCTGGACGCCTTGCGGACCGCACGGCGGCGTGGACGGCCGGCCGGCTCCTCGACGACCGGGGCCGCGGGGGCCTCGACGACGACCGGAGCGGCCTCGACCACGGCGGCCGAGCCGGTGGCCGGGCGGGTCACCCGACGCCGGGCACGCGGCGGCGCGGCCACGGCCTGAGCCGGGACGGCGGCCTGAGCCTCGACCGGGGCGGCCTGGACCGGAGCCTGGACCGGAGCGGCCTGGACCGGAGCGGCCTGGACCGGAGCGGTACGGGCCTGGCGGGACGCCGGACGCTGCTCCGCCGACTGGGCGGGCACCGGGGCGGACTGCCTGCGCGCGGCGGCCAGCTCGGCGGCGGCGGACTCCACCGTCTGGAAGGACACCGTCTCCTCGGCACGCGGCCGGACCCGCCGCTTGCGCGGCGCGAACGCCGGAGCGGGAGCGGCGGCCGGGGCGGCGGGCGCCGCGGCGACGGTCTCCGTACGACCACCACGACCACGGCGACGGCGCGGAGCCGACTCCTCGGCCGGAGCCTCGACGGGCGCGGCCGGGGCGACCGGTACGGGCGCGGCGACCGGCGCGGCCTCGACCGTCTCGACGGCGGCGGCCTTCTCGGTCTCCGCGCGACCGCCACGGCGGCGGCGACGCGGGGCGGACTCCTCGGCAGCCGGGGCCTCGACGGGCGCGGCGGCCTGCACGGGCTCCTCGGCGGGGGCCGGGGTCACCGGGGTGGCGCCGGCGACCGGGATGCCACCGCCGACCGGGCCGGTGCCGCGGGTGCGGCGGCGGCGCGGACGGCGCGGGCCGTCCACGGCCTCCGGGGCCTCGGTGGTCTCCGGCGCGGCGGTCGCCTGCGGCGCCTCGGCGTCGGCCCCGCCACGGGTGCGGCGGCGCTGGCGCGGGGTGCGCGTCCGGGCCGGGCGCTCCTCGGCGGCCGGGGCCTCGGCGCGGCCGCCACGGCCACGACGGCCGCCGGGCTCGCCCAGGTCCTCCAGCTCCTCCGCGTCGAGACCCGCGCGGGTCCGCTCGGAGCGCGGCAGGATGCCCTTGGTGCCCTCGGGGATGTCCAGGTCGGTGTAGAGGTGCGGGGAGCTGGAGTAGGTCTCGACCGGGTCGGCGAAGTCCAGCTCCAGCGCCTTGTTGATCAGCTGCCAGCGCGGGATGTCGTCCCAGTCGACCAGCGTGATCGCCGTACCGGTGTTGCCCGCGCGGCCGGTGCGGCCGGTGCGGTGCAGGTACGTCTTCTCGTCCTCGGGCGTCTGGTAGTTGATGACGTGCGTGACGCCCTCGACGTCGATGCCGCGCGCGGCCACGTCGGTGCAGACGAGGACGTCCACCTTGCCGTTGCGGAAGGCGCGCAGCGCCTGCTCGCGGGCGCCCTGGCCGAGGTCGCCGTGGACCGCGCCGGAGGCGAAGCCGCGCCGCTGGAGCTGCTCGGCGATGTCGGCCGCCGTCCGCTTCGTACGGCAGAAGATCATCGCGAGGCCGCGGCCGCGGGCCTGGAGGATGCGCGCGACCATCTCGGGCTTGTCCATGTTGTGGGCCCGGTACACGCGCTGCGTGATGTTCGCGTGCGTCACGCCCTCGTTGTCCGGCGAGGTGGCGCGGATGTGCGTGGGGCGCGACATGTAGCGGCGGGCCAGGCCGATGACCGCGCCCGGCATGGTGGCCGAGAACAGCATGGTCTGGCGCTTCGCCGGAAGCATGTTGATGATCTTCTCGACGTCGGGCAGGAAGCCCAGGTCGAGCATCTCGTCGGCCTCGTCGAGGACGAGGGTCTTGACGTGCGACAGGTCGAGCTTGCGCTGGCCGGCCAGGTCGAGCAGACGGCCCGGGGTGCCGACGACGACGTCGACGCCCTTCTGGAGCGCCTCGACCTGGGGCTCGTAGGCCCGGCCGCCGTAGATGGCGAGGACGCGCACGTTGCGCACCTTGCCGGCGGTGAGGAGGTCGTTGGTGACCTGCTGGCACAGCTCGCGGGTCGGCACGACGACGAGGGCCTGCGGCGCCTCGGTCAGCTGCTCGGGCTGCGCGCGGCCGGCCTCGACGTCGGCGGGGACGGTGACGCGCTCCAGGATCGGCAGACCGAAGCCGAGGGTCTTGCCCGTGCCGGTCTTGGCCTGGCCGATGACGTCGGTGCCGGTGAGGGCGACCGGGAGGGTCATCTCCTGGATGGGGAAGGGGGTGACGATGCCGACGGCTTCGAGCGCCTCGGCGGTCTCGGGAAGGATTCCGAGCTCTCGGAACGTAGTCAGGGTGCTGCCTCTTCTGTGAGACGCGGCGCGAGGCGAACGAAGGGGGTCTGTCATCGTGCCGGGCACGTCCCGCGGGATCCTGGGGAAGATCACCGCCGGGTGGCACGGGACCACTGCCGTCGCTCGAGCGTCGTACCGCTTGAGGGACCCTTCGGCAGGCGCCGGAAGGGCTGTCGGGCCGGAGCCGATCGGGCCACCGACCGGGCATCCTCATTCATGCGTCGGCCCACCGGGTACGTCCGAACGTGCGAAAGCATGTCCGCATACTCGGCAGGCGCATTACCACTGTACCCCGGAATCGCGCATGTGTGTCGGGCGAAATGGTGATGAGGGCACGGTCACACAGACTGACCAGGACCTTCGGGGGCCCGAAGGGCGGGCTATTGTGCGCTCCATGGAGACGCCTGACAACGCCACGCCCACCGGTGACACCGAGCCCGCCGACACGCCCACCGGCATCGCCGCCGAGGACTGGGCCACGGCTTCCGCGGAGCCGCAGTACCGCGCCGCGGTGATCGACCTCCTCGGTGCCCTCGCCTACGGCGAGCTGGCGGCCTTCGAGCGGCTCGCCGAGGACGCCAAGCTCGCGCCGTCCCTGGAGGACAAGGCGGAGCTGGCGAAGATGGCCTCCGCGGAGTTCCACCACTTCGAGCGGCTGCGGGACCGGCTGGCCGCCGTGGACGCCGAGCCGACCGCGGCGATGGAGCCCTTCGCGAAGGCGCTCGACGACTTCCACCGCCAGACCGCCCCGTCGGACTGGCTGGAGGGCCTGGTCAAGGCGTACGTGGGCGACTCGATCGCCAGCGACTTCTACCGCGAGGTCGCGGCCCGGCTCGACTCGGACACCCGCGCCCTGGTGCTCGCGGTGCTCGACGACACCGGGCACGGCAACTTCGCCGTGGAGAAGGTCCGCGCGGCGATCGACGCCGACCCGCGCGTCGGCGGCCGGCTCGCGCTGTGGGCCCGCCGCCTGATGGGCGAGGCGCTGTCGCAGGCCCAGCGCGTGGTGGCCGAGCGGGACGCGCTCTCCACGATGCTCGTCGGCGGGGTCGCGGACGGCTTCGACCTGGCGGAGGTCGGCCGGATGTTCTCCCGGATCACCGAGGCGCACACCAAGCGGATGGCGGCCCTGGGCCTCGCCGCCTGAACGGGCGCCCACCGGCACGGAACGGCCGCGCGGCCCGGGACCCCGGTCC
>NZ_JBHYKM010000092.1:0-16193 GCF_042741435.1 Streptomyces sp. NPDC058955
CCCGTACCCACCCCCCCCCCCCGCGCGCCCCCGCCCCCCGCCCCCCCGCCGCGCCCCCCGACCCCTTGACAGGGAGGTCATGCCCCTGACAGGAGTGGCGCTGCACCACACCCACGGACGGCAGCCACATCGAAGGGGGCGATCGGCACATGACCGAGCACGGGAGCACGGCGTCCGGACCACGGCCGGACGGCACGTACGACGTCGTCATCAGCGGGGCGAGCCTCGCCGGCAGCGCCGCGGCGATCCTGCTCGCGCGGCGCGGCGCCCGCGTCGCCCTCCTGGAGCGCCGCTCGGACCCCGAGGCGTACAAGGTGCTCTGCACCCACGCCCTCACCGCCTGCGCCTACCCGGTCCTCGACGAACTCGGCCTCCTCCCCGACCTGGAGAAGGCCGGCGCCGTCCGCAACGAGGCGCGCTGGTACACCCGTTGGGGCTGGATCGAACCGCGCGCCGCACCCGGCGGCCCCGAACTCCCGTACGCCTACAACGTCCGCCGCTCCACCCTCGACCCGCTCATCCGGTCCCACGCGGAGCGCACCCCCGGCGTGGACCTGCTCCTCGGCCACAAGGTCACCGGACTGCTCCGGGACGCCGGACGGACCACCGGCGTGCGCGCCACGGGACCCGACGGCGAACGCGAGATCCGCGGCCGCCTGGTCGTCGGCGCCGACGGCAAGGACTCGGCCGTCGCCAGGCTCGCCGCCATCCCCGAACGGCGGTACGAGAACGGCCGGTTCGGCTACCTCGCCCACTACCGCGACCTGCCGCTGCCCGGCGGGATCGGCCAGGCGTGGTTCCTCGAACCCGACATGGCGTACACCTTCCCCAATGCCGACGGCGTCACCGTCCTCGCCGTCCTCCCGGACAAGAAGCGCCTGCCGGCCTTCCGCGAGGACCTGGAGGGCAGCTTCCACGCCTTCGTCCGCGCCCTGCCCGAGGCGCCCCCCATCGACTCCGCCCGGCGCGTCTCGAAGATCATCGGCACCGTCGACCACCCGCTGATCACCCGCGACCCCACCGCCCCCGGCATCGCCCTCGTCGGCGACGCCGCCCTCACCGGCGACCCCCTGTGGGGCGTCGGCTGCGGCTGGGCCCTCCAGACCGCGCAGTGGCTGGCCGAGGCCGTCGCCCCCGCCGCGACCGGCCACGGCGACCTCGACCGCGCCCTCGCCGCGTACGGCCGCACCCACCGCCGCCGGCTCCGCCCCCACCAGCAGCTCGCCGTCGACTACGCCCGGTCCCGCCCCTTCAACCCGGCGGAACGCCTCATGTTCTCCGCCGCCGCCCGGGACGCGGACGCCGCCCGCCACATGTACCTCTTCGCCTCCCGGCTGATCGGCCCCCTCGGCTTCCTCAACCCGCGCTCCGTGGCCCGCGCGGCGGCCGTCAACCTCCGGCACCGGCTCCGGCGGCCCGCGCGGTCGGCCTGACACCACCCGCGTCAAGAAGGTGTCAGGAGTGCGGCGGGCGGCGCCAAGAACACGCCAGGAACGGCGGACGCCGCCCGTCCGGGGGCTGACCCTGAGCGGAGTCCGCACCGAAGGAGTACGCCCCCATGTCCGCTCCGGCCACCGAGCACGCCGCCCCGACCGCCGCCGGGGAACCCCCGGATCCCGGGGCGCGGCACAAGCTGACCGCCGTCACCGGCCTCGCCGCGCTCTCCCTCGACGCCATGGCCTCCGTCGCGTACGGCCCCGAGGCGATCGTCCTGGTCCTCGCGGCGGCCGGCGGCCACGGCCTCGGGTTCACCCTGCCGGTGACCCTGGCCATCGCCGGCCTGCTGGCCGTCCTGGTCGCCTCGTACCGGCAGGTCATCGCCGCCTTCCCGGACGGCGGCGGCTCCTACGCCGTCGCCAGGGCGTACCTGGGGCGCCGCACCAGCCTGATCGCGGCCGGCTCGCTGGTCCTGGACTACGTCCTCAACGTCGCCGTCGCCGTCACCGCCGGCGTCGCCGCGCTCACCTCGGCCTTCCCCGGGCTGTACGGCGACCGGCTGGCGATCTGCCTCGTGGTCCTCGCGCTCATCACCGCCGTGAACCTGCGCGGCATCGTCGACTCGGCCCGCGCCTTCCTCGTCCCCACCGCCGTCTTCGTCGGCGCGATCCTGGTCATGATCGCCGTCGGGCTGTTCCGGGACGCGCCCGTCTCCACCGCCGCGTCCGCCGGACACGCCTCCGTCCTCGCCTCCGACGCCACCACCGTGGGCGCCCTGCTGCTCCTCAAGGCGTTCGCCTCCGGCTGCTCGGCGCTCACCGGCGTCGAGGCGATAGCCAACGCCGTCCCGTCCTTCCGGGCCCCGGCCGCCCGCCGGGCGATGCGGGCCGAGGTCGCGCTCGGCGCGCTCCTCGGCGTGATGCTGATCGGCCTGTCCGTCCTGATCTCCCGCTTCGGCCTCCAGCCGGTGGAGGGCGTCACCGTCCTCGCCCAGCTCGCCGACGCCTCCCTCGGCCACCACGCGGCCTTCTACGTCGTCCAGTTCGCGACCATGGTGCTGCTCGCCCTCTCCGCGAACACCTCCTTCGGCGGACTGCCCGTCCTCCTGAAGCTGCTGGCGCGCGACGACTACGTGCCGCACGTCTTCGGCCTCAAGGCCGACCGCCAGGTGCACCGGCACGGCGTGGTCTGGCTGGCACTGGTCTCGGCCGCGCTGCTGGTCTTCTCCGGCGGCGACACCAACACCCTGGTCCCGCTCTTCGCGATCGGCGTCTTCGTCGGCTTCACCCTCGCCCAGACCGGCATGGTCCTGCACTGGCGGGCCACCCGGCAGTGGGGCAGGGCCCTCCTCAACGGCTTCGGCGCGCTGCTCACCGGCGTCTCCGCGATCGTCGTCACCGCCACCAAGTTCCACGACGGCGCCTGGCTGATCGTGATCGCCCTGCCCCTGCTCCTCCTCGCCTTCGAGGCCGTCCACCGGGCGTACGGGACGATCGGCGCCCGCCTGGGCGTCGGCCGGGTCCCCGAACCCCCGCACCGCGAGCGCTCCCTCGTCCTGGTGCCGGTCTCCTCCCTGACCCGGCTCACCAGCGAGGCCCTCACCGCGGCCGTCTCGCTCGGCGACGAGGTCCGGGCCGTGACGGTGTGCCACCCCGACCCGGAGGACCGGGAGGCCACCGAGGCCCTGGAGCGCGACTGGGCGCTGTGGGACCCGGGGGTCCCGCTGGTCCGGCTGACGGCAGGACGCCGCTCGCTCGGCCGCCCGATCAGCGCGTACGTCCGCGAGCTGCGCGCGGCCGAACCCGGCACCCGGGTGACCGTGCTGGTCCCCGAGGCCGAGCCGGAACACCTGTGGCAGCGGCTGCTGCAGAACCAGCGCGGGGCGGTCGTCGCCCACGCCGTCCGCCGGGACACCGACGCCGTGATCTGCCGGCTGAGGTTCCGGCTCGGCACCCGCTAGCCGACGTGCACGCGCGGGCGGCGGTCCCGGTCGGGCTCCGCCTCGCGCAGGATCTCGCGGGTGGTGGGGGCCACCTCGCCGCGGCCGAGGAGGAAGAAGCGGAAGAAGTTCGCGAACGGGTTGCCCTCGGTCCACTCGAAGTAGACGTGCGGGCGGGTGCCCGTGATGTCGCGGGCGTGGATCAGGAGGGCGGCCAGCGCGTTGGGCACCGAGGAGCTCTCCAGGGTGAGGACCCGGTAGCGGTCGTGCAGCACCTCGCCGCGGACGGTCAGCCCCGCCTCGAACTCCGACGGGTCCGTCACCGTGACCTCGATGAAGACGAAGTCGTCGGTGGTCGGGAGCTCGTTGTCGGTGCGGATCTGCTCGATCTTGTCGCGGTACTCGGCGATGTCCCGCTCGTCCGGCTCGTTGGCGATGAACCGGGGCGTGCGGTGCGAGATGTCACGGATGAACCGCTCGGCCATGTCGTCGAGCTCGACGTGGGTGACGCGCAGCTCGAAGGCGCGGCCGAGCCGGGAGAGCAGCGAGATCAGGATGATGCCGGCGATGAAGCAGGCACCGATCTTCACGCCGTCCGGGCGCTCGATGATGTTGACGACCGTCGTGTACAGGAAGACGGCCGAGATGACGCCGAAGCCGATGGTCCAGCCGCGCTGGCCGGCCTTGCGGGCGGCGATGGTCACCGCGATGGCTGCCGAGCAGATCAGCACGAGGACACCGGTGGCGTACGCGCCGCCCTGCGCGTCGACGTCGGCGTCGAAGATCCAGGTGACGAGGAAGGCGACCAGGGTGAAGACGATCACCATCGGCCGCACGGCCCGCGCCCAGTGCGGCGCCATGCCGTACTTCGGCAGGTAGCGCGGCATCAGGTTGAGCAGCCCCGCCATCGCGGAGGCGCCGGCGAACCACAGGATCAGGATGGTCGAGACGTCGTAGACGGTGCCGAAGGTGTTGCCCAGGTACTCGTGCGCCAGATAGGCCAGCGCGCGCCCGTTGGCCTTGCCGCCGGACTCGAACTCCTCGTGCGGGATGAGCACCGTGGTGATGAAGCTGGTGCAGATCAGGAAGACGCTCATGATCAGCGCGGCGGTGGTGAGGAGCTTCTTGGTGTCGCGGATGCGCCCCTTCGGCTCCGCCTCGGTGTCCCCGGCGTCACCCTTGACGTGCGGCATCACGGCCACGCCGGTCTCGAAGCCGGAGAGGCCGAGGGCGAGCTTGGGGAAGACGAGCAGCGCGACGCCGACCATCACGAAGACGTTGCCGTGCTCCTGGGTCAGGGCGGCGGTCCAGTCGGTGACCACGTGCCCCTCGGTGATCACCTGCCACAGGCCGGTGACGACCACCACCGCGTTGAGCGCCAGATAGACGCCGACGAGCGCCACGGCGACGCCGATCGCCTCCAGGAAGCCCTTCAGGAAGACCGCGCCGAGCAGCGCGATCAGCACCATCGTGATCAGCACCTGCTTGTCGTGCAGGGCCGACTCCAGGTGCGGGTTCTCCACCAGGTGGGTGGAGGCGTCGGCGGCCGACAGGGTGATGGTGATGAGGAAGTCGGTCGCCGCGAAGCCCAGCAGGGTCAGGACGAAGAGCTTGCCCTTCCAGAACGACAGCAGCCGCGACAGCATCGCGATCGAACCCTCGCCGTGCGGGCTCTCCTCGGCCACCCGCCGGTAGACCGGCAGCGCGCCCGCGAGCGTGACCAGCACCAGGACGATGGTGGCGATGGGGGAGAGCAGGCCGGCCGCGAGGGCGGCGATGCCCGGCTGGTAGCCGAGGGTCGAGAAGTAGTCGACACCCGTCAGGCACATCACCCGGTACCAGGGCTGCCCCTGGTGCCCGGCGTCCGGCGCCGTCTCCTTCGGGCGGGAGGGTTTGCCCTTGCCCATGTCGGACAGCCCCTCCAGCATCCACGCGCGCAGCCTGCTGCCGCGCGTCTCGTTCGTGGTGGCCATGAGGTGCTCCCGGGTTCCGCTGTGCGAGGTGTCTCGGCCGCCTGTCCTGCGGCCGAGCCAGCGTAAGCAGCCCGGATGGGGACGCACCCGGCGAGCGCGTCAGGGAAGCGTCAAGATCCGCCGGTAGGGCGTCACCTTCCTCACATCCGGCGGGGTCCCGGGGCGTACCGGGCGGTCAGTCCAGACCCGACACCCTGAGGACGGCGCGGGCCGTCTCGGTGTGGACGTGGAGCGCGAGCCGCGCCAGGTCGCCGGCGCCGTGGACCAGGGTGCCGCGGGTGCGGGAGGTACGGGCGTCGTCCTCGACGCGCAGCCACAGGGCGGGGTTGGCGAGCAGGACGCGGAGGTCCACCTCCGCCCGGGCCCCGTCCTCGTCCCGCAGCGCGAGCCGCCGGGCCGTGTCGGCCGGCCAGACGACCGCCGTGAGCCGGTCGGTGCGCACGGTCCGGGTGACCCACAGGCCCTGGACCGTCAGCAGGCCCGGCGCCGCGCTCACCCGCGCGGGCAGCAGGACGACCAGGAGGAGCGCGGAGAGGACGACGCAGCCCAGCGTCCGGGTGAGGCTCAGCCCGTGGGTGCCGGCGTCGACGGCCAGCGAGGTGCCGAGCAGGAGCCCCGCGTAGAGGAGGGCGGCCCGGGCCTCGCCGGGCCATCCGGCGTCGTCGAGGACGTCCGGGGCGGGGCGGGGAGCGGGGAGCGGGGGCTGCATGGTGCCGACGGTAGGCCCCTGGAGCGGCGCGGGCGGCGTCCGCTACGCGGTGTTTACGCGGCGGACCGAAGTTTTGACGTGCCGCTGACGGAGACCGGGCCGGTGGTGTGGTGCACGTACTCGCGCAGCAGCCGGAAGCCGGCGGTCCAGGCGAGCAGCCGGCTCGCCCGGTTCTCGCGGGAGCAGCTCCAGGTGGCCGTCCGGCCGCGGTCGGCGATGTCGGCGGTGAGGCCCGCGACGCAGGCGAGGGCGAGGTGGCGCCGTCGCTCGCCGGGGTCGGTGGCGCAGGCCACGTCCTCGTACCGGCTGCCGGTGAACCGCGAGCAGGCCACGGCGAGCACCCGGTCCTTGCGGAACGCGCCCCAGCCGTGTCCGGAGCGGGCGAGGCCCTCGGGGCCGCCCCAGGTGGCGAAGGTCCAGCCGAGGGCGAGGCCGGCGGCGGCGAGGGCCGGCCCGTCCCCGGCGCGCAGCGGGCGGACGGTCGTCCCGCGCGGGACCCGGGCCGCGGCCGGGTCCGTCCGGTGGACGTAGAGCATCCGGTCCCACGGCTGGAGCAGGTCGAAGGCGGCGGCGAGGACGGGCAGGAAGCGGGGGGACGCCTCGACGCAGTGGCCGGCCAGCGGGGCGAGGCCGGAGGGGGCGAGGGCGGTGGGGTCGCCGGCCAGGAGGGCGTGGCGGCCGCTGGTGACGGCGACGGCCCGGGGCAGGACGGCCCGGTCGGTCCACCACGTGCCGTGACCGGTGGCGAGGACGTGCTCGGCCAGCGCCGCGGAGCCGGGCGCGCCGAGGGGGAAGGCCCGCGCGGCGGAGGGCGGCTGGTGGGCGGGGTGGGGGATCACGGGAACCTCCGGGGGACGGGGAAGGGGCGGCCCGCGGTCTCGGTGCGGGCCGCCCCGGGTGGGTCAGCGCTGTCCGGCCCTGCGGCCGTGGTTCGCCTTCTTCTTGCGGCGGTCCTTCTTCTTCCGGGCGCGCTTCGACATGGCGGGTGCCCCCTTCAGGCGGTGTGGCCGACGAGGAGGTCGGCGAGCTTGGTGAGGCGCTTGACCGTGCGCGGTTCGGTGGCGACGGCCGCCGGCGTGACGCGGTGGTCTCGGTCGTAGTAGGCGCCGTTGACGATCTCGGTGGCCGGGTCGCAGAGGCGGACCACGTGGGCGGCGCCCTCGGCCGGGGCGACGCCCTCGTGCGCGTACAGCGGCAGCAGGCTGGTGGCGCAGATGCCGGGGTGGACGGAGACGGCGGTGACCCGTGGGTCCGAGGCGAAGACGGTGAGGGCCAGCTGGGACTGGGCGTAGGCGGCGAGCCGGGAGTAGCGGCGGGTGCGGTTGGGGTCGTTCCACTGGATGGAGCCGGTGCGGTGGAGGACCGAGGAGACGTTGACGACCCGGCCGCCGGGGTCGCTGGTGAGGGCGGGTTCGAGGAGGTGGGTGAGGAGGTAGTGGGCGAGGAAGTTGACCTGGAAGGAGATCTCGTTGCCGTCGGGGGTGACGGTGTGGCGCTCGGGTGCGGCCATGCCCGCGTTGTTGACGAGCACGTCGAGGTGCGGGTGCTCGGCCAGCACGCGGGCGGCGAGCAGCTCGACCTCCTCCAGGCGGGTGAAGTCCGCGCCGAACGGGCACAGACGGGCCTCGTCGATGCCGGCCAGGGTGATCAGCCGGTCGGTGGCGGCGTGCGCCTCCTCGGCGGTGCGGCCGTGGACGAGGACGGTGGCGCCGCGCTCGGCGAGGAGCCGGGCCGTCTGGTGGCCGATGCCGGAGGTGGCACCGGTCACCAGGACGGTGCGGGAGGAAAGGTCGGAAACGGACATGACTGGTCAGTCCCTCACGGGTGTCGAAGGGGTGCGGGTACGAAGAAGGGGCGCCGGACGGAAGGTCACGACGCCCCGTGGCAGGCCGGAGAGGATCAGCGGCGAGCTGCGGTCTCCGGGCAGCGGGGCTCACGACGGGGCGCCCGATGGGGCGGCCGGTCGAGCAGGAGCCACGCGCTGTTCACGGTCTCCATGGAAGCCGGGGCCGGAGCCGGTCGCAAGACCGACGGGGTTTCCCTGACGCGGTTCTGACGGGGATTCACCCGAGGCCGGGGATCGTCGAGACGAGCAGGTCGATGGCCTTGATGCCGACGAACGGCAGGACCAGGCCGCCGAGCCCGTACAGCAGCAGGTTGCGGCGCAGCAGGTCGTGCGCGGACGCCGGCGTGTAGCGGACGCCGCGCAGGGCCAGCGGGATCAGCGCCACGATGATCAGGGCGTTGAAGATGATGGCGGAGGTGATCGCCGAGGTGGGGCTGGACAGCCCCATGACGTTGAGCGCTTCGAGGCCCGGATGGGCGCCGGCGAACATCGCGGGGATGATCGCGAAGTACTTCGCGACGTCGTTCGTGATCGAGAAGGTGGTCAACGCCCCTCGGGTGATGAGGAGTTGCTTGCCGATCTCGACGATCTCGATGAGCTTGGTCGGGTTGGAGTCGAGGTCGACCATGTTGCCGGCCTCCTTCGCGGCCGACGTGCCGGTGTTCATCGCCACGCCGACGTCCGCCTGGGCGAGCGCCGGGGCGTCGTTCGTGCCGTCACCGGTCATCGCCACGAGCTTGCCGCCGGCCTGCTCGCGCTTGATCAGCGCGAGCTTGTCCTCGGGGGTGGCCTCGGCGAGGAAGTCGTCCACGCCCGCCTCGTGGGCGATCGCCCGGGCGGTCAGCGGGTTGTCGCCGGTGACCATGACCGTACGGATGCCCATCCGGCGCAGCTCCGCGAACCGCTCCCGGATGCCCTCCTTGACGACGTCCTTGAGGTGGACGATCCCGAGCACCCGGGGGCCGTCGCCGTCGTGGAGGGCGACCAGCAGGGGCGTGCCGCCGGCGGCCGCGATGGCGTCGGCCCAGGTGCGGGCCTCGGGCGGCACCGTCCCCCCGTACATCTCCACCCAGGCGGTGACCTGGGCCGCGGCCCCCTTGCGGATGTGGCAGGCGCCGCCGTCCCCGCGCAGGTCGACGCCGCTCATCCGGGTCTGCGCGCTGAACTCCACGAACCGGGGGTTCGCCAACTCGCCCTCGGCGGGCGCCTCCAGGCCGTACTGCCGCCGGGCGAGCTCGGCGACCGACCGCCCCTCGGGGGTCTCGTCGGCGAGCGAGGACAACTGGGCCGCGTCGGCCAGGAGCGCCGCCTCGACGCCCGGGAGCGGGATGAAGGCGGCGGCCTCGCGGTTGCCGAGGGTGATGGTGCCGGTCTTGTCGAGGAGCAGGGTGTTCACGTCGCCGGCCGCCTCGACGGCCCGCCCGGACATGGCGAGCACGTTGCGCTGCACCAGCCGGTCCATGCCGGCGATGCCGATCGCGGAGAGCAGGGCGCCGATGGTGGTCGGGATGAGGGTGACGAGGAGGGCGACGAGGACGGTGGTGGAGGGGGCGGCCTGCGCGTACCCCGCCATCGGCCGGAGCGCGACGACGACGAGGACGAAGACGACGGTCAGCGCGGAGAGCAGGATGTTGAGGGCGATCTCGTTCGGGGTCTTCTGCCGCTCCGCGCCCTCGATGAGGGCGATCATCCGGTCCATGAAGGAATGGCCGGGGCGCGAGGTCACCCGGACGACGATCCGGTCCGAGAGCACCGTCGTGCCGCCGGTGACCCCGGAGCGGTCGCCGCCCGCCTCGCGGATCACCGGCGCGGACTCGCCGGTGACGGCGGACTCGTCGACCGAGGCGATCCCGGCGACGACGTCGCCGTCCGCCGGGACCAGCTCGCCCGCCTCGACGAGCACGACGTCGAACTGCTTGAGCTCGGTCGCGGCCACGGCCTCCGTCGCCGCCCGGTCGACGTCCGTCCCGTACCGCCAGTGCCGCAGCCGCAGCGCGACCGTGTCCGTACGCGCCCGGCGCAGCGACTCGGCCTGGGCGCGGCCCCGGCCCTCGGCGACGGCCTCCGCGAGGTTCGCGAAGACCACGGTCAGCCAGAGCCAGACGCTGACGGTCCAGGTGAACACCGACGGGTCGAACAGGGCGGACAGCGTGGTGAGGGCGGATCCGACGGCCACCACGAACAGCACGGGCTTCCGCACGAGCGTGCGCGGATGCAGCTTGCGCAGCGCCTCGGGAAAGGACCTCACGAGCTGCACCGGGTCGAGGAGACCGCCGTGGCCCGCGCGCCGGTGCCCGGGGCGGAAGCGGGGGACCGGGTTGCGCGGCGGGGCCGGCGGCAGGCCGGGGGAGGACGGCCCGCCGGGCAGCGGCGCGTGCGCGGGGTGCTGCGGGGCGGCGGGAGTGGGCGCCGGTCGGGGCGCGGCGGAATGCATCGAGGAAGACCTTCGGGGAGTTCCCGGCCGTCCGCGCGGCGGAGGCCGGAGGAGAAACGGCTGGGCCCTCCCGGAACGGCGTCCCGGAGGAGTGGGCCGCCCGTCCCGCGGCCCCAGGGTGCCGGGGCGTGGGGCCCGGCACCCTGGGTGCTGCTGTGGACGGACAGCGCGGTCGCGACGCGGGGGCACGGAACGCCGGATGGGAGGGCGGTCCGTGCCCCCGCGGTCCGGGACGGTCAGGCCACTGACGTCCCCGGGCCGGTGAGCGACCGAGGGCGAATCTAGACGCCCGGCGCCCGGTCGAAGGCCTCGCGCCGCAGGCTTTGACGAGCCTCTTACGAGGAGCCGGGCGCGGCCGTCAGGATGCCGTCAGGGCGAGGTGGCGCGGCGTCAGAACGGCGTCAAGGAGGGCGGTTTCGTACTCCTGTCCGGCACAGGATGATCCCCTCACGGGGGACGGACGACCGTCCGGACGTGCGGGGTGTGAGGGGGCGTGCCGCCCGAGGCGGCGCGCGTGGTCCGTGACCGACGGCCCGGACCGCACCCGGCACGGACGAGCGGGACCGTCCGACGAGAGGGACGTTCCGGCCCGCGGCGCCAGGGGGTGGCCGCGGGCCGGACGAGCCTCCGCTCCCGTTTCGTCCCGTCCTCCCTCCCGCGTCCTGCGGGCCCGCGCGCCCGCGCGCGTGGAGCACCCGCAGTGGACCACCCGTACAGGAACCGTCAAGGCCCCGTCAGCGTCCGCGGCGCGGCCGACAGGACGACGTCAAGGGGGGCGTGCGCGTGACCCGGTGCGGGTTTCGATGGCGGTGGGCGGCCACCTTCCCGGCGCCCGGCCGCACCGCCGGCATCCACCACCACCCCTGGGGAGTTGATCGTCGTGAGCATCGAGAACGTGGTCGGTCTCGTCGTCGCCCTGAGCATCGTCGGCTACCTGGTGGCCGCGCTGATCCGCCCGGAGAGGTTCTGACCGCCACCGGCCGTCCGGACCCGCCGCCGACCTGCCGGTGACCCGCTCCTGACCTGCCGCGTAGGGGACGCGTCAAGAGGAGCGTCAAGGACGTTAGGGGGGCGTCAACGACGGCGGTGGGTGGCCGAAAAGGCTGTTTCCTCATCTCGTCAGAGAATCCGCTCTTCCTTCTTCCGGGAGTTCACGATGGCCGACGTGGCCTTCGTCGTCACCACGATCGCGGTCTTCGCGCTGGTGGCCTTCATCGCCAAGGGGGTGGCGAAGCTGTGAGTGCCGAGAACGTGATCGGTCTGCTCGTCGCCGTCGCCCTGCTGGGATACCTCGTCCTCGCGCTGGTCAAGCCGGAGAGGTTCTGAGTACGGATATGAGTCCCGTCCTGGCTGGAATCCTCCAGCTCCTCGCCCTCGTCGTCGCCCTCGGCCTCTCCTACCGGCCGCTCGGTGACCACATGGCCAAGGTGTACTCCTCGGAGAAGCACTACAAGCCCGAGAAGTGGATCTACAAGGCGATCGGCGCCAACCCGAACGTCGAGATGCGCTGGCCCGCCTACCTGCGCGGCGTCCTCGCCTTCTCCGCGGTGAGCGTCCTCTTCCTCTACCTGCTCCAGCGGGTGCAGGGCTCGCTGCCCGGCTCGCTCGGCTTCGTGTCGATCGACCCGGACCAGGCGTTCAACACGGCGGCCTCGTTCGTCGCGAACACCAACTGGCAGTCGTACTACGGCGAGCAGGCCATGGGCCACGTCGTGCAGACCGGCGGCCTCGCGGTGCAGAACTTCGTGTCGGCGGCGGTCGGCATCGCCGTGGCCGTCGCGCTCGTCCGCGGCTTCGCCCGGTCCCGTACCGGCGAGCTGGGCAACTTCTGGGCCGACCTGGTCCGCGGCACGGTCCGCGTCCTGCTCCCGATCGCGGTGATCGGCGCGCTCGTCCTCGTCGCCTGCGGCGCCATCCAGAACTTCTCCGGCATCCACGAGGTCGGCCAGTTCACCGGCGGCACCCAGCAGTGGAACGGCGGTGCGGTCGCCTCCCAGGAGGTCATCAAGGAGCTGGGCACGAACGGCGGCGGCTACTTCAACGCCAACTCGGCCCACCCCTTCGAGAACCCCAACGGGCTCTCCAACCTCTTCGAGATCTACCTGATCCTCGTCATCCCCTTCGCGCTGACGCGGACCTTCGGCCGCATGGTCGGCTCGCTGAAGCAGGGGTACGCGATCCTCGGCACGATGGCCACCATCTGGCTGGGCTTCACGGCCCTGATGATGTGGACCGAGTTCGCCCACCACGGTCCCGCCTTCGACCTCGCCGGCGGCGCCATGGAGGGCAAGGAGACCCGCTTCGGCATCGGCGGCTCGTCGATCTTCGCCGTGGCGACCACGCTGACCTCCACCGGCGCGGTCAACTCCTTCCACTCCTCGTACACCGGCTTCGGCGGCGGCATCACCATGCTGGGCATGCAGCTCGGCGAGATCGCGCCCGGCGGTGTCGGCTCCGGCCTCTACGGCATGCTGATCATGGCGATCATCGCGGTGTTCATCGCCGGTCTGATGGTCGGCCGCACCCCGGAGTACCTGGGCAAGAAGATCGGCACCCGCGAGATCAAGTTCGCCGCCTGCTACATCCTGGTCACCCCGGCGCTCGTGCTCGGCTTCACCGCCGCCTCGTTCGTGCTGGACACCCCGGCGAACTCGATGACGAACTCCGGCGCGCACGGCTTCTCCGAGATCCTGTACGCCTTCACCTCCGGCGCCAACAACAACGGCTCGGCCTTCGCCGGCCTGAACGCGGACACCCAGTGGTTCAACTCGACGATCGGCATCGCGATGCTGCTCGGCCGGTTCCTGCCGATGGTGTTCGTCCTGGCCCTGGCCGGCTCGCTCGCCGAACAGCAGCCCGTCCCCGAGACCGCGGGCACGCTGCGGACCGAGAAGCCGCTGTTCACCGGCCTCCTGGTCGGCACGATCATGATCATCACCGGTCTCACCTACTTCCCGGCGCTCGCGCTGGGACCGCTCGCCGAAGGGCTCGCAGCATGAGCACCGTCACTCCCACCCGTCCCCCGCAGCCGGGGGCGTCCGCCGGCCGGCCCGCCGAGGCCGGACGCGTCGGCGGCGGTCTCTTCGACCCCAAGCAGCTGGTCGCCTCCTTCCCGGACGCGATCCGGAAGCTGGACCCGCGGGTGATGGTCAAGTCGCCGGTGATGTTCGTGGTCCTGGTCGGCTCGGTGGTCACCACCGCGCTCGCGATCAAGAACCCCGGAGACTGGTTCGGCTGGGCGATCACCGTCTGGCTGTGGCTCACCACGATCTTCGCCAACCTCGCCGAGGCCGTGGCCGAGGGCCGCGGCAAGGCGCAGGCGGACACCCTCCGCAAGGCCAAGACCGACACCGTCGCCCGCCGGATCATCGGCCCGAACGAGGAGCGCGTCCCCGGCACCGAGCTGAGGATCGGCGACCTCGTGGTCTGCGAGGCCGGCGACATCATCCCCGGCGACGGTGACGTCGTCGAGGGCGTCGCGAGCGTCGACGAGTCCGCCATCACCGGCGAGTCCGCCCCCGTGATCCGCGAGTCCGGCGGCGACCGCTGCGCGGTCACCGGCGGCACGAAGGTGCTCTCCGACCGGATCGTCATCAAGATCACGACGAAGCCCGGCGAGACGTTCATCGACCGGATGATCAACCTGGTCGAGGGCGCGGCCCGGCAGAAGACCCCGAACGAGATCGCCCTCAACATCCTGCTGGCGTCCCTCACCATCGTCTTCCTGCTCGCGGTCGTCACGCTGAAGCCGTTCGCGATCTACGCCGGGGCCGACGACCAGACCTCGCTGATCGTGCTCACCGCGCTCCTCGTCTGCCTCATCCCGACCACCATCGGCGCCCTGCTCTCCGCGATCGGCATCGCCGGCATGGACCGGCTGGTGCAGCGCAACGTGCTGGCCATGTCCGGGCGGGCCGTCGAGGCGGCCGGCGACGTGAGCACCCTGCTCCTCGACAAGACCGGCACCATCACCCTGGGCAACCGGCAGGCCGCCGAGTTCGTCCCGGTCAAGGGCACCACCGCCGCCGAACTCGCCGACGCCGCCCAGCTGTCGTCGCTCGCCGACGAGACCCCCGAGGGCCGCTCCGTCGTGGTCCTCGCCAAGGAGAAGTACGGGCTGCGCGAGCGCCACCAGGGCGAACTCGCCCACGCCACATGGATCGAGTTCACCGCCCAGACCCGCATGTCGGGCGTGGACGTGGACGACCGGAAGATCCGCAAGGGCGCGACGGGATCGGTCGTCGCGTGGGTGAAGGAGCGGGGTGGCGCCGTCGCCGAGGACGCGCAGGCGCTCACGGACGGGATCTCCCAGGCCGGTGGCACGCCGCTGCTGGTGGCCGTGGAGGACGGTCGGGGGGCGCGGATCCTCGGCGTCGTCCACCTGAAGGACGTCGTCAAGGACGGCATGCGGGAGCGGTTCGACGAGCTGCGCCGCATGGGCATCAAGACGGTCATGATCACGGGTGACAACCCGCTGACCGCCAAGGCCATCGCCGAGGAGGCGGGCGTGGACGACTTCCTCGCCGAGGCCACCCCCGAGGACAAGATGGCCCTGATCAAGCGCGAGCAGGCCGGCGGCAAGCTGGTGGCGATGACCGGTGACGGCACGAACGACGCCCCGGCGCTCGCGCAGGCGGACGTCGGCGTGGCGATGAACACCGGCACGTCGGCCGCGAAGGAGGCCGGCAACATGGTCGACCTCGACTCCAACCCGACCAAGCTCATCGAGATCGTCGAGATCGGCAAGCAACTCCTCATCACCCGAGGGGCGTTGACCACCTTCTCGATCGCCAACGACGTCGCGAAGTACTTCGCGATCATCCCCGCGATGTTCGCGGTCGCCTACCCGTCGCTGGACAAGCTCAACATCATGGGCCTGGCCTCGCCGGAGTCGGCGATCCTCTCCGCGGTGATCTTCAACGCGCTGATCATCATCGCGCTGGTGCCGCTCGCCCTGAAGGGCGTCCGCTACCGGCCGTCCAGCGCCGACTCGATGCTGCGGCGGAACCTCGGGATCTACGGACTCGGCGGCCTGGTCGCCCCGTTCGTCGGCATCAAGCTCATCGACATGCTCCTCACCCTCATCCCCGGAATCGGTTGATCGTCGTGAACAACTCCGTAGGAAACACCGGACGGGTCCTGTGGGCGGGACTCCGGGCGCTCCTCGTCCTCACCGTCGTCTGCGGCGTGCTCTACCCGCTCGCCGTCACCGGCGTCGCCCAGGTGGCCTTCCCCGGCAAGGCGAACGGCTCGGAGATCGAGGACGCGAGCGGCAAGGTCGTCGGCTCCGAACTCATCGGCCAGACCTACCTCGACGGCGACGCCCCCGACCTGCGCTGGTTCCAGCCCCGCCCGTCCAACGGCCTCGGCACCAACAGCGTCAACACCCAGTACGCGCTCATCCTGTCCGGCGCCACCAACCGCTCGGGCGACAACGCGGACCTGATCACGTGGGTCACCGAGGCCAAGGCCGCGGTGGTCGAGGACAACTCGGTGAACGGCTACACGGTGAAGCCGTCCGACGTGCCCGCCGACGCGGTCACCTCCTCCGGCTCCGGCCTGGACCCGCACATCTCCCCGGAGTACGCGGAGCTCCAGGTCCACCGGGTCGCCGAGCGCAACAAGCTCGACGTCGCCCGGGTCGAGAAGCTGGTCGCCGACCACACCGACGACCGCATCCTCGGCTTCATCGGCGAACCCCGGGTCAACGTCCTGAAGCTCAACATCGCGCTCAAGGAACTGGTGGCCGAGGGCTGATGGCCTTACCGCCACGGCCCAGGAGCCGGGGGGGGGGGGGGGGGGCGCGCGCGGCGCGGGCCCCCGGCCCCCCCCCCCCCCCCCCGCCCCCCCCCCCA
>NZ_JBHYKM010000092.1:16203-18156 GCF_042741435.1 Streptomyces sp. NPDC058955
GGGGGGGCGCCGGGCCGCCCCGGGGCCCCCCCCGGCCCTCGCCGCACACCGCACGACCCACACGACACGGATGGCACGGACGACAGGAAGGCAGCACGCCGATGACGCGGGTGCTGGTCGTCGAGGACGACGCACAGCTCGCACGAGCCCTGGTGATCAATCTGCAGGCCCGCCGGTACGCGGTGGACTCCGCGGCCGACGGCGCCACCGCCCTCACCGCCGCCGCCGCCGCCGAACCGCCGGACGCCCTGATCGTCGATCTCGGGCTGCCCGACACGGACGGCGTCGACCTCATCCGGGACCTGCGCCGCTGGTGCCGGGCCCCGGTGCTCGTCCTCTCCGCGCGCAGCGGTTCCGAGGACAAGATCCGTGCGCTGGACGCCGGCGCGGACGACTACATGACGAAACCGTTCAGCATGGACGAACTCCTCGCCCGGCTGCGGGCCGCGACCCGGCGCGCCGGCGAGGTCCCGGCCGCCGCGCCCGCCGCGGAGGACCGGATCACCACGGACGACTTCACCGTCGACCTGGTGGCGAAACGGGTGCGCAGGGCGGACCGGGACGTGCGGCTCACCCCCACCGAATGGCACCTGCTGGAGATCCTCATCCGCAACCCCGGGCGGCTCATCAGCCAGCGCCGGCTGCTCCAGGAGGTCTGGGGCCCGAGCCACGGCACCAAGACCAACTACCTGCGGGTCTACATGGCCCAGCTGCGGCGCAAGCTGGAAGCCGACCCCGCCAGTCCCCGACATCTGATCACCGAACCGGGCATGGGCTACCGGTTCGAGCCCTAGGAGCACCACGGACCATGAGACGCGGGAAGCTGCGCATCTACCTCGGAGCGGCGCCGGGCGTCGGCAAGACGTACTCCATGCTCTCGGAAGGACACCGGCGGGTCGAACGGGGCACGGACTGCGTCGTCGCGTTCGTCGAGCACCACGGCCGGCCGCGCACCGAGGTCATGCTGCACGGCCTGGAGACGATCCCGCGCCGGACCGTCGAGTACCGGGGGACCTCCTTCACGGAGATGGACGTGGACGCCGTCCTCGCCCGCCGGCCCGCCGTCGCGCTCGTCGACGAGCTGCCCCACACCAACGTCCCCGGCTCGCGGAACTCCAAGCGCTGGCAGGACGTCGAGGAGCTGCTCGCCGCCGGCATCGACGTCGTCTCGACCGTCAACATCCAGCACCTGGAGTCCCTCGGCGACGTCGTCGAGTCGATCACCGGGATCCGGCAGCAGGAGACCGTCCCCGACGAGGTCGTCCGCCGCGCCGACCAGATCGAACTGGTCGACATGTCGCCGCAGGCGCTGCGCCGCCGCATGGCGCACGGCAACATCTACCAGCCGGACAAGGTCGACGCGGCGCTCTCCCGCTACTTCCGCCCCGGCAACCTCACCGCCCTGCGCGAGCTGGCCCTGCTGTGGACCGCCGACCGGGTCGACGAGTACCTCCAGGAGTACCGCACCGAGCACCGGGTCTCGAAGATCTGGGGCTCCCGGGAGCGGATCGTCGTCGGTCTCACCGGCGGACCCGAGGGCCGCACCCTGATACGGCGGGCCGCCCGGCTCGCCGAGAAGGGCGCGGGCGGCGAGGTGCTCGCCGTCTACATCTCCCGCAGCGACGGCCTCACCTCGGCCTCCCCGAAGGAACTGGCCGTCCAGCGGACCCTCGTCGAGGACCTGGGCGGCACCTTCCACCACGTCGTCGGCGACGACATACCGGCCGGGCTCCTCGCCTTCGCCCGCGGGGTGAACGCCACCCAGATCGTCCTCGGCGTGAGCCGGCGCCGCTCCTGGCAGTACCTCTTCGGTCCGGGCGTCAGCGCCACCGTCGCCCGCGAGTCGGGCCCCGACCTCGACGTCCACATCGTCACCCACGACGAGGCGGCGATAGGCGGGGGGCGGGGCGCCGCCCCCGGCGCCCCCCCCGCCCCCGCCCCCCCCCCCCCGGG
>NZ_JBHYKM010000092.1:18166-34356 GCF_042741435.1 Streptomyces sp. NPDC058955
GTTTGGGGGGGGGGGTGCGGCCCCCGGGCGGCCGGGTGGGGGCCCCCACTCTCCGGCGCACACTGCGCCCCCCCCGGGGGGGGGGGGGGGGGGGGCGCCGGCCCCCCCCCCCGCGGCGCCCGCCTCGGCCGCTCCCGCACCATCTGGGGCTGGCTCGTCGGCCTCGCGGGACCCGCCCTGCTCACCCTGCTGCTCAGCACCGCCGTGCCCGAGGTGGGGCTCGCCAACGACGTGCTGCTCTACCTCACCCTCACCGTCGCGGCGGCCCTGCTCGGCGGCCTCCGGCCGGCGCTCGCGTCCGCCGCCTTCGGCTCGCTCCTCCTCAACTGGTTCTTCACCCCGCCGATCCACCGGCTCACCATCGCCGACCCCCGCAACATCGTCGCCCTGGCGATCTTCGTCGGGGTCGCGATCGCGGTGGCCTCCGTCGTCGACCTCGCCGCGCGCCGCACCCACCAGGCGGCCCGGCTGCGCGCCGAGGCCGAGACGCTCTCCTTCCTCGCCGGCAGCGTGCTGCGCGGCGAGACCACCCTCGAAGCGCTCCTGGAGCGGGTCCGCGAGACCTTCTCCATGGAGTCCGTCGCCCTCCTCGAACGGACCGGCGAGACGGAGCCGTGGGCCCGCGTCGCCGTCGTCGGCCACCACCCGTGCGAGCGCCCGGACGACGCGGACGTCGACATGCCGGTCGGCGACCACCTGGCGCTCGCCCTCACCGGCCGGGTGCTGCCCGCCGAGGACCGCCGGGTGCTCGGCGCCTTCGCCGCCCAGGCGGCCGTCGTCCTCGACCGGCAGCGGCTGGTCGGCGAGGCCGAGGAGGCCCGCAAGCTCGCCGAGGGCAACAAGATCCGCACCTCGCTGCTCGCCGCCGTCAGCCACGACCTGCGCACCCCGCTCGCCGGCATCAAGGCGTCCGTCTCCTCGCTCCGCTCCGACGACGTCGAGTGGTCCGAGGAGGACCGGGCCGAACTCCTCGAAGGCATCGAGGCCGGCGCCGACCGCCTCGACCACCTCGTCGGCAACCTCCTCGACATGTCCCGCCTCCAGACCGGCACCGTCACCCCGCTCATCCGCGCCGTCGACCTCGACGAGGTCGTCCCGATGGCCCTCGGCGGCGTCCCGGACGGCAGCGCCGAGGCCGACATCCCCGAGACCCTGCCCATGGTCGAGGTCGACAAGGGCCTCCTGGAGCGGGCCGTCGCCAACATCGTCGAGAACGCCGTCAAGTACAGCCCCGACGGCGTCCCCGTCGCCGTCGCCGCCAGCGTCCTCGGCGACCGCGTCGAACTCCGCGTGGTGGACCGCGGCCCCGGCGTCCCCGACGAGTCCAAGGACGGCATCTTCGAGCCCTTCCAGCGCTTCGGCGACGCCCCGCGCGGTTCCGGCGTCGGCCTCGGCCTCGCCGTCGCCCGCGGCTTCGTGGAGGCCATGGGCGGCACCCTCAGCGCCGAGGACACCCCCGGCGGCGGCCTCACCATGGTCCTCACCCTGCGCGCCGCCGGAGGAGGAGCCCCGCCGCCCGCCGAACAGCCGGCCCACGCGGTGACCTGACCCCGCGCCCGCACCCCTACCAGCAGCCCGCACCCACCCCCGTACGGCAGCCATACGGCAGCCGTAAAGCAGCCCTACAGCAGAAGGAAGGCCCCCACACATGACCCGGGTCCTCGTGGTCGACGACGAGCCGCAGATCGTCCGCGCCCTGGTGATCAACCTCAAGGCGCGGAAGTACGAGGTCGACTCCGCCCCCGACGGCGCCACCGCCCTCCGGCTCGCCGCCGAACGCCACCCCGACGTCGTCGTCCTCGACCTCGGTCTGCCCGACCTCGACGGCGTCGACGTCATCAAGGGGCTGCGCGGCTGGACCCGGGTCCCGATCATCGTCCTGTCCGCCCGCCAGACCTCCGACGAGAAGGTCGAGGCGCTCGACGCCGGCGCCGACGACTACGTCACCAAGCCCTTCGGCATGGACGAACTCCTCGCCCGGCTGCGCGCCGCCGTCCGCCGCGCCGAACCCGTCGGCGGCGCCGAGGACGGCGTCGTCGTGGTCGAGACCGAGGACTTCACCGTCGACCTCGCCGCCAAGAAGGTCCACCGCGACGGGCGGGACGTCCGGCTCACCCCCACCGAGTGGCACCTCCTGGAGGTCCTGGTCCGCAACGGCGGCCGCCTGGTCAGCCAGAAGCAGCTCCTCCAGGAGGTCTGGGGCCCCTCGTACGGCACCGAGACCAACTACCTCCGGGTCTACATGGCCCAGCTGCGCCGCAAGCTGGAGACCGATCCCTCCCACCCGCGCCACTTCGTCACCGAACCGGGCATGGGATACCGCTTCGAACGTTGATGCGGGCCGCTTCCGGCCGGAGCCGCGGCCGGTACGCTTTTGGGTATGAGTGCTGCACCCCGTACCGACAAGCCGGCAGGCCGGTTCCGCCGGATGCTCGACCGGCTCTCCTCCTCGCCGGAGGACCTGGAGTCCGAGGAGCTCCAGGAGGACACGGCGGCCTCGGGCTGCACCCGGATCTCGGACTGTTCCGACCGCCAGATCGTCAAGGTGACTGGTACCTTGCGCACGGTCACGCTGCGCCCCCGCGCCGGTGTCCCCGCCCTGGAGGCCGAGCTCTTCGACGGCACCGCGCCGCTCGACGTCGTCTGGCTGGGCCGCCGCTCCATCGTGGGCATCGAACCGGGCCGCAAGCTGATCGCCTCCGGCCGGATCTCCATGAGCCACGGCCGGCGGGTCCTCTTCAACCCCAAATACGAGCTCCGACCGCTCGGACAGGAGTAGCCGGTGACGTCCGTCGACAAGCCGACCACCGCACCGCCGACGACCCCGGACCAGGACGCCCGGACCGACAAGGCGGTGACCGAGGCCGCGCTCTTCGAGGCGTTCGGCGGCGTCCGGGGCATGGTCGAGACGGTCCTGCCCGGACTGCTCTTCGTCACGATCTACACGATCAACAAGGACCTGAAGAGCTCGGCCGTCGCCGCGCTCGCGGTCTCGCTCCTGCTCGTCGTCGTCCGGCTGGTCCGCCGCGACACCGTCAAGCACGCCTTCAGCGGCGTCTTCGGCGTCGGCTTCGGCGTCGTCTTCGCGATGATGACCGGCAACGCCAAGGACTTCTACCTCCCCGGCATGCTGTACACCCTGGGCCTCGGCCTCGCGTACATCGTCACCACGCTCGCCGGCGTCCCGCTGATCGGCCTCATCCTCGGCCCGGTCTTCAAGGAGAACCTCTCCTGGCGGACCCGGAACCCGGGACGGAAGAAGGCGTACGCCAAGGCCAGCTGGGCCTGGGGCCTCATCCTGCTCGCCAAGTGCGCGATCCTCTTCCCGCTCTACTGGTGGGCCGACACCACCCAGCTCGGCTGGGTCCTCGTCGCGCTGAAGATCCCGCCCTTCCTGCTCGCCGTCTACCTCACCTGGGTCTTCCTCGCCAAGGCGCCGCCGCCGATCGACGTCTTCGCCGAGATGGAGGCGGAGGAGCGGGCCGAGAAGGAGCGCAAGGCCGCCGCCCAGGCCGGCCCGGACGCGTAGGACACCGAGACACGGGGAAGGGCCCCGGGCGCGCGCCCCGCCCCCGCCCCCCCCGCCCCCCCCCCCCCGCCCCGCCCCCCCGCCGCCCCCCCCCCCGCGCGGGGGCGCGGCCCGCCCCCCGCCCCGCCCCCGCCCCCCTTTCCCCGTATCCGTACCTCCGCTGCCTACTCCGCCGGCTCCCGGCGGACCTGGAGCAGCTCCTCCAACTGCTCCTCGCGGGCCTGCGCCGCCACGAACAGCAGCTCGTCGCCGGCCTCCAGGGTCTCCTCGGCGCTCGGCGTCAGCACCCGCGAACCGCGGATGATCGTCACCAGCGAGGTGTCCTGCGGCCAGGCGACCTCGCCCACCTGCGTCCCCGCCAGCGCCGACTCCGGCGGCAGCGTCAGCTCCACCAGGTTCGCGTCGCCGTGGCTGAAGCGGAGCAGCCGGACCAGGTCGCCGACGCTCACCGCCTCCTCCACCAGGGCCGACATCAGACGCGGGGTGGAGACGGCCACGTCCACGCCCCACGCCTCGTTGAACAGCCACTCGTTCTTCGGGTTGTTCACCCGGGCGACCACCCGCGGCACGCCGTACTCGGTCTTCGCGAGCAGCGACACGACCAGGTTGACCTTGTCGTCGCCGGTGGCCGCGATGACCACGTTGCAGCGCTGCAGCGCCGCCTCGTCCAGCGAGGTGATCTCACAGGCGTCGGCCAGCAGCCACTCCGCCTGCGGCACCCGCTCCACCGAGATGGCGGTCGGCGCCTTGTCGATGAGCAGGACCTCGTGGCCGTTCTCCAGCAGCTCGCCCGCGATGGAACGGCCCACCGCGCCCGCGCCCGCAATCGCGACCCGCATCAGTGACCGCCCTCCTCGGGGCCCTCGGCGAAGGCCGCCTCGACCTTCGTGATCTCGTCCACCCGCATCATCACGTGGACCAGGTCCCCCTCCTGGAGGACCGTCTGCGAGGTGGGGATGATCGCCTCGCCCAGCCGGGTGAGGAAGGCGACCCGCACCCCGGTCTCGTCCTGCAGCCGGCTGATCTTGTGGCCGATCCACGCCGGGGAGGTGTGCACCTCGGCGAGCTGGACGCCACCGCTCGGGTCGCTCCACAGCGGCTCCGCGCCCGAGGGCAACAGCCGGCGCAGCATCTGGTCGGCGGTCCAGCGGACCGTCGCCACCGTCGGGATGCCCAGGCGCTGGTACACCTCGGCGCGCCGCGGGTCGTAGATCCGCGCCGCCACGTTCTCGATGCCGAACATCTCGCGGGCCACCCGGGCGGCGATGATGTTGGAGTTGTCGCCGCTGCTCACCGCGGCGAAGGCACCGGCCTCCTCGATCCCCGCCTCACGCAGCGTGTCCTGGTCGAAGCCCACGCCCGTGACGCGCCGCCCGCCGAAACCGGAGCCCAGACGGCGGAAAGCCGTCGGGTCCTGGTCGACGACGGCGACCGTGTGGCCCTGCTGCTCCAGGGTCTGCGCGAGAGCGGCTCCCACTCGCCCGCAGCCCATGATGACGATGTGCACGTCCCCGCTACCCCGCACTCCTGATCGCCTTGCTGACCTGCGAAAACACCCTGCTCACAACTTTCCTCGCCCGATCGGCCCGGGCCGTGGCGGACAACACCCTGCCGGGTTGTCCGGTCCGAGCTTAAGCGGCAACGCTGGCCGGGACCGCATCCGAGGTGATACTCAGGGAGATTCGGTGCCGATCGGGGGTGCCGGTGCGCGTGGCTCTTTTCGAACGCTTACGATCCTCTGCGTGTCCAAACTGACCGACGTGCCCAAACGGATCCTGATCGGGCGGGCCCTGCGCAGCGACAAGCTCGGGGAGACCCTGCTCTCCAAGCGGATCGCCCTCCCCGTCTTCGCCTCCGACCCGCTGTCGTCGGTGGCGTACGCACCGGGCGAGGTCCTCCTCGTCCTCTCCGCCGCCGGTCTGTCGGCCTACCACTTCAGCCCGTGGATCGCGCTGGCCGTCGTCGTCCTCATGTTCACGGTCGTCGCCTCGTACCGGCAGAACGTGCACGCCTACCCGAGCGGCGGCGGCGACTACGAGGTCGCCACCACCAACCTCGGGCCGAAGGCCGGACTCACCGTCGCGAGCGCCTTGCTCGTCGACTACGTCCTCACCGTCGCCGTCTCGATCTCCTCCGGCATCGAGAACCTCGGCTCCGCCGTCCCCTTCGTCGTCGAGCACAAGGTCGCCTCGGCCGTCGCCGTGATCGTCCTGCTCACCCTGATGAACCTCCGGGGCGTGAAGGAGTCCGGCAGCCTCTTCGCCATCCCGACGTACGTCTTCGTCTTCGGCGTCTTCTGCATGATCGCCTGGGGCGCCTGGCGCGGACTCGTCCTCGACGACACCATGCAGGCCCCCACCGCCGGCTTCGAGATCAAGCCCGAGCACGAGGGGATCGCCGGCTTCGCCCTGATCTTCCTGCTGCTGCGCGCCTTCTCCTCCGGCTGTGCCGCCCTCACCGGCGTCGAGGCCATCTCCAACGGCGTCCCCGCCTTCCGCAAGCCGAAGTCGAAGAACGCCGCCACCACCCTCGCGCTCATGGGCGGCCTCGCCGTCACCATGTTCTGCGGCATCATCTTCCTCGCCCAGGCGACCGACGTCCGGATGGCCGAGAAGCCCGCCGAGGACCTGCTCGTGAACGGCGTCCCGGTCGGCGAGGGCTACGTCCAGGACCCGGTGATCTCCCAGGTCGCCGCCGCCGTCTTCGGCGACGGCACGTTCTTCTTCGTGCTGCTCGCCGCCGCCACCGCGCTCGTCCTCTTCCTGGCCGCCAACACGGCGTACAACGGCTTCCCGCTCCTCGGCTCGATCCTCGCCCAGGACCGCTACCTGCCGCGCCAGCTGCACACCCGCGGCGACCGCCTCGCCTTCTCCAACGGCATCGTGCTCCTCGCCGGCGCCGCCGCCCTCCTCGTCTGGATCTACGGCGCGGACTCCACCCGCCTCATCCAGCTGTACATCGTCGGCGTCTTCGTCTCCTTCACGCTCAGCCAGATCGGCATGGTCCGGCACTGGAACCGGCACCTGAAGACGGAGAAGGACCAGGCCAAGCGCCGCCACATGATCCGCTCCCGCGCGATCAACGCCTTCGGCGCCTTCTTCACCGGCCTCGTCCTCGTCGTCGTCCTCGCCACCAAGTTCACCCACGGCGCCTGGGTCGCCCTCCTGGGCATGGTGATCTTCTACGTGACGATGACCGCGATCCGCCGCCACTACGACTCCGTCGCCGCGGAGATCGCCGCCGCCGAGGAGCGCCCCGACGAGTACGTGCGCCCCTCCCGGGTCCGCTCGATCGTCCTCGTCTCCAAGCTCCACAAGCCCACCCTCCGGGCCCTCGCCTACGCGAAGCTGCTGCACGCCAACGAGCTGGAGGCGCTGACCGTCAACGTCGACCCGGCGGAGACCAAGGCGCTCAAGGAGGAGTGGGAGCGGCGCGGCATCAACGTGCCGCTGAAGATCCTCGACTCGCCGTACCGCGAGATCACCCGGCCGGTCATCGAGTACGTGAAGAACCTCCGCAAGGAGAGCCCGCGCGACGCCGTCTCGGTCTACATCCCCGAGTACGTCGTCGGCCACTGGTACGAGCACCTGCTCCACAACCAGTCCGCGCTCCGCCTCAAGGGCCGGCTGCTCTTCACCCCGGGCGTCATGGTCACCTCGGTGCCCTACCAGCTCCAGTCCTCCGAGGCCGCGAAGAAGCGGGCGCGCAAGCGCCAGGAGTGGAACGCGCCGGGCTCGGTCCGCCGCGGACCGGTCGAGAAGGCCAAGAAGGAACCGACCGCGAAGAGCAACTAGACTGGTGGGGGGGGGTGGCGTCAGCCGCCCACCTGTCGTGGACCCCCCCGGGGGGTGGTGCGCCGCCTCCCCCTCCCCTCACCCCACCTACCCACCACACACCCTCACCCCGTCCCTCCCGCGTTTTGGGTCCGCCCCCCCACCCCCCCCCCCCCCACTTCTCTTCTCCCCCCTCTGTCTCTGGAGCCCCCGATCATGCAGAACACCCCTGTGAAGTCCCTGATCGGGGAGGAGTACGAGGTCGAGGTCGGCCCGGTGGCCCACGGCGGCCACTGCATCGCGCGGACGGAGGAGGGCCGGGTCCTCTTCGTGCGCCACGCGCTGCCGGGCGAGCGCGTCCGGGCCCGCGTCACCGAGGGCGACGAGAGCAGCCGCTTCCTGCGCGCCGACGCCGTCGAGATCCTGGACGCCTCCAAGGACCGCATCGAGGCCCCGTGCCCCTTCGCCGGCCCCGGCAGGTGCGGCGGCTGCGACTGGCAGCACGCCAAGCCGGGCGCCCAGCGCCGCCTCAAGGGCGAGGTGATCGCCGAGCAGCTGCAGCGGCTCGCCGGCCTCACCCCGGAGGAGGCCGGCTGGGACGGCACGGTCGTCCCGGCCGAGGGCGACAAGCTCCCGGCGGGCGAGGTCCCGCAGTGGCGCACCCGCGTCCAGTACGCCATCGACGACGAGGGCCGCGCGGGCCTGCGCAAGCACCGCTCGCACGAGGTCGAGGTCATCGACCACTGCATGATCGCGGCGCAGGGCGTCTCGGAGCTCGGCATCGAGAAGCGGCGGTGGGAGGGCATGGCCACCGTCGAGGCGATCGCCGCGTCCGGCTCGAACGACCGCCAGGTCATCCTCACCCCCCGCCCCGGCGCCCGGCTCCCGCTCGTCGAGCTCGACAAGCCGGTCTCGGTGATGCGCGTCGACGAGAAGGACGGCGGCGTCCACCGCGTCCACGGCCGCGCCTTCGTCCGCGAGCGCGCCGACGAGCGCACCCACCGGGTCGGCAGCGGCGGCTTCTGGCAGGTCCACCCGAAGGCCGCCGACACCCTCATGAGGGCCGTCATGCAGGGCCTCCTCCCGCGCAAGGGCGACACCGCGCTCGACCTCTACTGCGGCGTCGGCCTCTTCGCCGGCGCCCTCGCGGACCGGGTCGGCGACCAGGGCGCCGTCCTCGGCATCGAGTCCGGCAAGCGCGCCGTCGAGGACGCCCGCCACAACCTGGCCGGCTTCCCGCGCGTCCGCGTCGAACAGGGCAAGGTCGAGGCGGTCCTCCCGCGCACCGGCATCACCGAGGTCGACCTCATCGTCCTGGACCCACCCCGCGCCGGCGCCGGCAAGCAGACCGTCCGCCACCTCGCCGGCCTCGGCGCCCGCCGCATCGCCTACGTGGCCTGCGACCCGGCCGCCCTGGCCCGCGACCTCGGCTACTTCCGCGAGTCGGGCTACCGGGTCCGGACGCTGCGGGCGTTCGACCTGTTCCCGATGACCCACCATGTCGAGTGCGTCGCGATCCTTGAGCCTGCGGAAAAGGGTCGCTGACCTGCTGTTTCTCTGAGTGTGCATTATGGGCGTCACGTGCGTTACGGGCGATATCTTGACGCATATCTGACGCACGTGACGCACGTGACGCACGTTTGACGCACGGACGGCGTGATATCCGATGGGTTGTCATGCGTGATTGGTGACCGCCGGATGGAGTCCTCAGCCGTGTGGTCGGAGGCACCCTGAAGTGGTTGGGGCATTGGCTGCCGAGCTGTTGGCTGCCCCTGTCCCATCGGCTTCTCGCTAATGACGTTCCGTGACACTGGGTGGGGTGTCTGGCGCGTGTTGCGTCAGGGGCCGTAGGGATTCCAGCGCCCGAGAAAGGGCCTGAGATCGTCGGCTCGTGGTTCGGGGATGTCGGGCAGCCGGGGCGGTGTGTTCAGGGTTCAGATGCTCCACGCGTGCTGCCGTCCAGTCGATCCATGTTTCGGCTTCGGTCCTGGTCTGGCCTGGGGGCATGGTCTCGACCCGGGTGCGTACGGCGCTCACGTACTCCGCGAGTCGGGTGGTGTGGCGCCAGGCCGCTCCCTGCGCTTCGAGTGCCTGACGCGGTACGCCTCGGCGTACTGGACGCGCGCTTCTTTCATGGCGGCCGGAATCTCGTGTGCTTGGATGGGCGGGGGTTGCGTAGGGAGGGGCTGCCTGAGTCTTCCGCGGGTGAGACTTGCGGAGAGGGGAGGTGCCGTGCGTCAGGTAATGCCGGCCGGCGCTCGACAGGATGACGCTCCACTGGCCGCCCTTCCTGGAGACCGTGACCAGCCCCCGATTCTGCAGTGCCTGGCCCGTGGTCTTCTATGAGCTGGTCTTCCACTCGCCAGCAGGGGAACCAGCGCTCACCCATTGCAGCGCCGAAAGCTGCCGCTCATTGACCTGCCGTTCCCATGACCCGCCTTCGGCTCGAGTCAGCCCGCAACGGCGGCATCTCACCACCGCGTGACAGCGCGAGGTGATCGAAGTCCTCGTCGATGTGGGACTCAAATGCTGGGCTGCCACGGCGTATCAAGGCACCGGCGGAAGCGTCCGATTCCCGTTCTGGGAACTGTGCCGTGTCCATTTCGGCCAGCCGGGGCTCCGCCGGGCAGCACACTGTAGGGCGTTCCTGCAGCGCCGCCTTCAGCAGCGGATGCTCCTGGGCTATTCCGGCGTCCAGGACGCACACCGTGGGTGCGTGCGGACGGCCTCGGCCGGCTCTCACAGGTTCACAGCGAGCTCGCCGCGACGCAGGGAGGCGGAATGGAGGTCCCCGCGCGGTGATCGCTGCCGGCGGGCCTGGCTCGGTGCCCGGCCGGCCCCAGGATGTGGGGCCGGCCGCGGGGTGCTGGGGATAACCGCGCACCTGTCACCTGGTCGGAGTCCGCGCCGTAGGGGTTGGCCGGTGCGAGCCTCCTGCCGGGGATCACCCGGACACCACGACGATGACAGGGCGACGGTCCCCAGGCGACAGGCCGGGCATCATCACGCACAGGTCGAGCGTGTTTCACTCGACCTGCAAGAAGTTATGGAGCTTTCGGCGCGCGACTCGTGCGTGGCGCGCACGATTTGGGGAGTTGGCCGTGGACACGATCGACCGCCACATACTGAACATCCTCCGCAGGGACGGGCGAGCGCCCGTGTCGGAGATCGCGCGTGCTGTGGGACTCTCGGCGGCTCCGTGCGCCCGCCGCATCGAGCGCATGGAGAGGGAGGGTGTGATCCGCGGCTATACCGCGGTCATCGAGGACAGCCGGGCGGGCATGCTTCAGGCGTTCATCGAGATCTGCCTGCTCGGCGCGACCGACAGTGACGAGATCCAGGACATCGCCCAGAGCATCCCGGAGATCGAGGAGAGCCACAGCATCGCCGGGACCTCCGACGCCCTGCTCAGGCTCCGGGTCCGGGACGTGAAGCATCTTCAGCAGGTGATCAACGCCGTACGCCGGACCGGCAAGGTGGAGGGCACCAAGACCTTCATCATCATGAACACCTGGACCCGCCCGACCGAGCAAGCCGGCAGCCCGTAATCCCGAAACGACGTCGTGCTGGGGCCCGGAGGCCGTCCGTCTGCCCGATCGGTGGTGCGGGCCCGACGTCGTCGCCCGGTACACGACTGAACCCGGCTGCTGCTGGAGCCGTCCGGGCGGGTCACTCGTGTGCCGGTGTGACGGTGTGCGCGAGTTGGACGCGTGAGTGCAGGCCGAGTTTCCGGTAGACGCGGGTGAGGGTCGCTTCGACCGTCTTGACGCTGACGGTGAGGGTGGTGGCGATGTCGCGGTTGCTCACTCCGGCGGCGGCGAGTTCGGCGCAGCGTTGCTCGGCGGAGGTGAGGCGGGGGTGGGCGTCTTCGCCCGCCGGGGCGGCTTCCAGTCGGCTGAGCGTGTGCGCGGCGGTTTCGGCCCACGGGTGTGCCTGGTGGGCGGTGAAGAGGTCGGCGGCTTTTTGCGCGGCGGCGCGGGCGCTGGCGCGTCGGCGCCCGCGCCGTTCGGTGTGGCTGAGCGCCAGCAGGGTCCTGCCGCGTTCGAGGGGGAGGTGGCGAAGCCGGTCAGCTGCGTCGGTGAGGCGCCGGGCCACGGTGTCGTAGTCGCCGCGGGCGGCGTCCAGGAGCGCCTGGGCGCGTTCGAGCGGGGGGAGGACCATGTGCCTGCCGAGGTCGGTCGCGGTGCGGCGGGTGTCGTCCAGGAGGCCCTGCGCCCGGTCGAGGTGGCCGAGGGCGATGAGGGTCTCGGCGAGTTCGGGGTGCCAGCGCAGGACGGACGGGTCGCGGACCTGTTGCAGCTCCTCCAGTGCGCGGACCTCCACCAGGGCCTCCAGAGCCTCTTTGGGGCGGCCCGTGGCCAGGAGGAGGTGGCCGAGGGCGAAGAGGTTGCGGGAGAGGAAGACCTTGTTGTCCTCCTGCCGGGCGGCGTCGACTCCGCGGCGTGCGTGGACGAGGGCGAGGTCGGTCCGCCCGGCGGTGCCTTCGACGAGGGCGGAGGTGTAGCACGCCGGCGCGGGTGACAGGGCGGTCCCGTCGGTCAGCGCCTGGGCGCGGTGAGCGTGGTCGAGCGCCCTGGCGCACCGTCCGGCGCGGAGTTCGGCCTCGGCGAGGCTGCGCCGGATGTCCACGGTCGCCTCGGCGTCTCCCGTCCGCTCTGCTTCGACGAGCAGGGGGAGCAGCGCGGCGCGGGCCTCCTCGGGGCGGTCGTCGAAGAGGGCGTGCCGGGCGGCGAGGTGCTGAGGTGTGCCGTTGACCGGAATGGAGGCGGCGCGTGGCAGGGACAGGGCACGGCTGAGCGTGGTCCCGGCGTCGAGGTGGCCGAGGACGCGTTGAAGACGGGCCTGCATCGTGAGGGCCATGGCGGTGGTGGTGGTGTCGCCGGCGCTCTCGGCGAGGGCGGTGGCCCGGCCGGCCAGGGCGCATGCCCGGTCGGGGTCGCCTTCGTTCACGTTGGCCCAGATGGACTGGCGGATGAGGATCCGCGCGGTGAGGTCGGATCGTCCGGCCGCCGCATGGAGTGCGTCGGCGAACAGTTCGTCCGCGCTGTGCAGGTGTTGGCCGCTCGCGTCGATCAGGGCGACGAGGGCTTCGACGCGCTGGGCCGGGGTGGCGTCGTGGCCCACGATGAGGCGGGCGGCGGCCCGGCCGCGGGAGAGGTCGCCGTAGTGGGCGGCGTCGCGTACGGCGGTCAGGGCCCGTTCGGCGAGCAGTTCGCCGTCGTCGTACGGGGTGCGCTGGGCGGCGAGGAGGGAGAGCTCTGCCGCGAGTGCGTGGTCGCCGCGCCGCCGGGCGCGTGCGGCGGCGCGGGCGGCGTGGCGGGCCGACCGCGGGTCGGTGGCGTCGGCCGCCAGCACGGTGTGCCGGTCGCGGCGGACGCTGTCGTGGCTGGCCTCGGCCAGGCGGGCGTGCAGAAGCCTGCGTGCGTGGCCCGGCAGCCGGGCCGCGAGTTCGGTGCCGATCGCGGAGGCGGTGAACCGCACCGTCCGGTCGGGCTGTTCGAGGTCGACGAGTCCGGCTGCCTCGGCCTCGGCCAGGAGGCTTTCGGCTGCCGGCCCGGCGAGACGACCCAGCAGGTCGAGGTCGGGCCGGTCGTCGAGTGCGGCGAACGTCAGCAGTTCCCGGACCTCCCCCGACACGGTTCCCAGCCATTCGCCCACCAACCGGCGGGCCGGGGGAGGAAGGACCGGGCGGTCCTCGGCGTCCGAGGCGATCGGCACGGCGGCGGTGTGGCCGCGCACCTGGGCGAGTGCCAGAGCCAGCGCAGGGTTCCCGCCGCTGTGGGTGTGGATGCGCGTGACCTCGCAGGGGACGAGACGGTACGGGGACAGCAGAGCCGCGACCTGGTCTACCGTCAGGGCCGGAACACGCACCGCGTACGCGTTCTCCCCGCACCAGTGATCCGCGGCCTCCGGGCGCCAGGTGCGCTCGGCCGCGATGACGGGAAGGTCCGGGGCCAGGCGCAGCGCCCAGCCCAGGACGGCCGCGCTGGCCGGGTCCAGCCACTGGGCGTTGTCCACCATCAGCGTCATGGGCGGTGCCTCCCGCAGCAGAGCGGCGGTCTGCCGGCGCAGCCGCAGGGCCGAGCCGGCATTGTCCGGGGAGCCCGGCTGGTCGGCGGCCTCGTCGAGTCCCGCCGCCAGCTTCCGTGCCGCGGGCAGCGTTTGGAGGGCCAGCGCGAGTTCGAGCAACCCGGTGTACGGGATCGCGGTGTCCTGTGGGCCCGGGGCCAGCCGCAGGAGGGGCAGGCCCAGCCTTCTTCCCAGGGCCCTGGCCGCGGTGGTCTTGCCGCTTCCGGGCGGCCCGAACAGGACCACCCGGCGGGTGCCGTCCACGACTTCTGGCACCACCGGCAGCACGGGACCGGCCTCGTGGGACGCGCTCATCCACATCTCGGAGTCTGGCATCGGGCCATGGTGCGCCCGTGGGCCCCCGCCGTCCAGGTCAAGGGATTGCCCCGATGTCGGCCGGGCCCCGCGTCCCTAGCCTCATGGCCACAGCCGGGCCAACCGCTGCCGAACGCCCCCCGCACCCCAGATGACGTTCTGCGGCACATCCCCGACAAGGCCCGGCGGAAGGATTGCGATGAACCGCAAGAACGCCCTGGCAGCCGGTGTCGCGGCAGCCCTCGCCCTCGGCTCCGTGACCATGGTGGCCACCCAGTCCACCGCGGCCCCCCGACCCACCGCGGCCGCCGGCGCCTCCGCCAGCCAACCCGGTGCAGGGTTCAAGGCGATGACGGCCGACGCGCGCAGCGAGGCGATACGCACGGCCGGCCGGAACGCGGCCGCCACCGCCCGCGAGCTCGGCCTGGGCCCCGACGAGCGCCTGCGGGCCAAGGACGTCCTGATCGACGCCGACGGCTCCCGGCACGTGCGCTACGACCGCACCTACAGAGGCCTGCCGGTGATCGGCGGAGACCTGGTGGTGCACCTCGCCGAGGACGGCACGATCACCGGCTCGGACCTGGCGCACCAGGGCGCGGTCCGGATCGCCGGAACCACCCCGAAACTGACGGCCGCCGACGCCTCCGCCAAGGCCGTGAAGCACGCCAGGCACGTGAAGAAGGCGAAGGCCGGCAGCAAGGACAGCGCCCTGGTGGTGTACGCGGTCGGCAAGATCCCCGTCCTCGCCTACCGTTCGACCGTCACCGGCGAGGGCGAGACCGGCCCCACCTCGCGTCAGGCGGTGATCGTCGATGCCACCACCGGCGCGGCGCTGGACCAGTACGAGCTGCACCAGAACGTCACGGGCACCGGCAACGGCGTCACTGTCGGGCAGGTCTCCATCGAGACCACCCAGACCGCCGGCGGCTACACCCTGACCGACCCCGCGCACGGCGGCACGATCGTCTACGACTCGTACAACAGCCCGCAGTCGAACCCCAGGCAGAACGCCCGGGCCTTCTCCAAGGCCACCAACTCCTGGGGCAACGGCACCGCTTCCAGCCGTGAGAGCGCCGCGGTGGACGCCTCCTACGGCCTGGCGAAGACCTGGGACTACTACAAGAACTCCTTCAACCGCTCCGGCATCCGCAACGACGGCCGCGGTGCCCGCGCCTACGTCCACGTCGACACCAATCTGGTCAACGCCTTCTACGACGACAACTGCTTCTGCATGTACTTCGGCGACGGCTCCTCGCAGAACGGCAACACCCCGGTCACCGCGGTGGACGTGGCCGGGCACGAGATGACCCACGGTGTCACCTCCGCCACCGCCAACCTCACCTACTCCGGCGAGTCTGGTGGCCTGAACGAGGCCACCAGCGACATCTTCGGCACCATGGTCGAGTTCTACGCCGACAACGCCGGCGACCCGGGCGACTACTACATCGGCGAGAAGCTCAACATGTCCGGCGGCTCCCTGCGCCGGATGGACAACCCCGCTACCGACGGCAGGTCCCTGTCCTGCTGGAACTCCGGCGCCGGCTCGGTGGACGTGCACCTCTCCTCCGGCATCGGCAACCACTTCTTCTACCTGGCCGCCGAAGGCACGGGCGCGAAGACCATCGGCGGACGCTCGCACACCGGCACCACCTGCAACAACGACACCTTCGCGGGCATCGGCAAGGACAAGGCCGCAGCCGTCTGGTACCGGGCGCTGACCACCTACATGACCTCCACCACCAACTACGCCGGCGCCCGCACCGCCACCCTGCAGGCCGCCGCCGACCTCTACGGCACCAACTCCCAGGAGCGGTACCTCGTCTCCAAGGCGTGGGCCGCCGTCAGCGTCGGCACCGCCCTGCCCGACCCCGGCACCGGCACCCCCACCCCCTCTCCGACCACCCCGACCCCCTCTCCGACCACGCCCCCCAGCGGGAACGCACTGACCAACGGCAGCTTCGAGCAGGGCACCAGCGGCTGGACCCAGAGCGACAACATCATCACCAACTCGTCCCTGCAGGCCGCGCGTGACGGGTCCTGGTACGCCTGGATGATGGGCTACGGCGCCGACGCCGTCGAATCCCTCTCGCAGTCGAACATCGCGGTGCCCTCCGCCGGCACCCCGAAGCTCACCTTCTGGCTGAAGGTCTCCACCCAGGAGTCTGGCTCCACCGCCTACGACACCCTCAGGGTCAACGTCAACGGCACCACGCTGGCCACCTACTCCAACGCCGACGCGAGCTCCGGATACGTCCAGAAGACCGTCGACCTGTCCGCCCACAAGGGCCAGACGGTGAAGCTGGAGTTCGCCGGCACCGAAGACACCTACCTGTCCACCATCTTCCTGCTCGACGGCATCACCATCGGCTGACCGATCCCGCTCACCACCCGTGGGGGGGGCGCGGGGGGGGCCCGCCCGGGGGGGGGGGGGCGCGGGGGGCCGCGCCCCCCCGCCGGGGGGGGCGCGGGCGCGCGCGGGCGGGGGGGGGGGGGGGTGAGGGGGA
>NZ_JBHYKM010000093.1:0-1976 GCF_042741435.1 Streptomyces sp. NPDC058955
CCGCGCGCGGGCGGGGGGGGGGGGCGCGCGGGGGCGGGGGGGGGGGGGGCGCCCGCCCCCGCGCCCCCCCCCCCCCGCCCCCGGCACGGAGGTCTCCGGCGAGCTGATCCCCGGCGAACCGCTCGTGGTCCTCGCCACCCGGGCCCGGGGCGCGGACCTGGTGGTGGTCGGCAGCCGGGGCACGGGGGCCTTCGGCGCCCTGGTGGTCGGCTCGGTCGCCGTCCACCTCGCCGCGCACGCCGAGTGCCCCGTCCTGGTCGTGCGCGGCCGGGAGGAGCCGGACGGGCCGGTGGTCCTCGCGGTCGACGGCTCCCCGGACTCCGACGCGGCCGTCGACTTCGCCTTCGCGGAGGCGCGGGCGCGCGGCGCGGAGCTCGTCGCCGTCCACGCGTGGGCGCCGAGCACCGGGCCGGCGGACCTCACCCCGCTCTTCCGGAGCGCCGAGGACGTGCACACGGAGGCGGGCCGCGTCCTCGACGCGGCACTGGCCCGGGCCGCCGCACGCCACCCGGGGACGAAGGCGGAGCCGCGGCTGCTGCGCGGCAGCCCCCGCGAGGTCCTGCTGGAGGAGAGCGAGGGCGCCCAGCTGGTCGTCATGGGCGCGCGCGGGCGCGGAGGCTTCGCCGGCCTGCTGCTCGGCTCGGTGAGCCAGGCCCTGCTCCACCACGCCCGCTGCCCCGTCGCCGTCGTCCGGAACACGGCGGGCTGAGACGGGCCGCTGCCGGCGCCGGGTCCGACGGCGGCGCCGGTCGGGCCGGGCGGCCAGGTGGGACCCTTGAGGTACGGGCCGGGCCTGACGGCCCTCTCGTGGGGGAATCGCCCATCGGGAAGGCGGCGCGTCATGTACTTCGCCGACCGCGTCGACGCGGGGCGGCAGCTCGCCGCCCGCCTCGACCACCTCAAGGGCCACGACGTGGTCGTCCTCGGTCTGCCGCGCGGCGGGGTGCCGGTGGCGGCCGAGGTCGCGGAGGCCCTGGACGCGCCGCTGGACATCTGTCTCGTCCGCAAGCTGGGCGTGCCGATCCGGCCCGAGCTGGCCATGGGGGCGATCGGTGAGGGCGGGGTACGGGTCGTCAACGAGCAGATCGTGCGGGACGGGGGTGTCACCGCGCGGGAGCTGGCGGCGGTCGAGGAGCGGGAGCGCGAGGTCCTGGCCGACCGGGCCCGGATGTACCGGGGCAGTCGCCGCCCGGTGCCGCTGGAGGGGCGGACGGTGGTCGTCGTCGACGACGGGCTGGCCACCGGCGCGACGGCGCTGGCCGCCTGCCGGGTGGTACGGGCCGGGGGCGCCGCGCGGATCGTGCTCGCCGTGCCGGTGGCCCCGCACGACTGGACGGCCCGGCTCGGGGGCGAGGCCGACGAGACGGTGGCCGTGCACACCCCGACGGGGTTCGCCGCCGTCGGCCAGTTCTACCGGGAGTTCGACCAGACGCCGGACGCCGAGGTGGTGGCCCTGCTCGACCGGAGCCGGACGGCGGGCGCCCCGGTGGTCCGGCACACCTCCGTGCGCATCCAGACCGGCGGCCCGGAGCTGCCCGGCGATCTCGCGGTGCCCGACGGGGCCGCCGGGCTCGTCCTCTTCGCGCACGGCAGCGGCAGCAGCCGGCGCAGCCCCAGGAACCGGGCGGTGGCCGCCGCCCTGAACGGGGCGGGGCTCGGGACGCTGCTGTTCGACCTGCTCACCGAGGCCGAGGCGGCCGACCGGGCGCGGGTCTTCGACACCCCGCTGCTCGCCGAGCGGCTGGGCCGGGCCGCCGGCTGGGCGGCCGAGTGGCCCGAGACCGAGGCCCTGCCCCGGGGCTACTTCGGGGCGAGTACCGGGGCGGGGGGGCCGCGGCGGGGGGTGGGGGGGGGGGCGCCCCCCGGCGGACTGCTGGTTGACCCCCACGTCCCCCGGGCGGGGGCGGCCGACGGCGCCGAGCGCCTCGGCGGCGGGCCGGGCGCCGCTGGTGCAGCCGGCCCACATGCGTACGGTC
>NZ_JBHYKM010000093.1:1986-28713 GCF_042741435.1 Streptomyces sp. NPDC058955
GGGGGGGGGGGCCGGGGGGGGGCGACGACGTGGCCGCCGTGGTGTCCCGGGGCGGCCGGCCCGACCTGGCGGGGGAGCGGCTCGCCGCGGTGCGGGCCCCGACCCTGCTGATCGTCGGCGGGAGCGACGACCTCGTCCTGGACCTCAACCGGCGGGCCGAGGCGCTGCTGCGCTGCGAGAGCCGGCTGGAGGTCGTGCCGGGCGCCGGCCACCTCTTCGAGGAGCCCGGCGCCCTGGAGCAGGTGGCGGAGCTGGCCACCGCCTGGTTCACCGGCCACTTCGGGCCGGTGGACGGCGGGGACGGTCAGTAGGCGCCGTTGACGTTGTCGATGGAGCCGTACCGGTCGGCCGCGTAGTTGCAGGCGGCGGTGATGTTCGCGACGGGGTCGTACGGGTCGAGCGAGGTGCCCGGCACGTGGTAGGCCGCGAAGGTCGGGTCGATGACCTGGAGCAGGCCCTTGGAGGGGGTGCCCTTGACGGCGTTCGAGTCCCAGAGGTTGATGGCGCGGGGGTTGCCGGAGGACTCGCGCATGACGTTGCGGAGGATGCCGTCGTACGTGCCGGGGATGCCGTAGCGGGCCATGACGTCGAGCGACTCGCGGATCCAGCCGTCGAGGTTGTCGGCGTACCGGGTGGTGGCGGCGGGCGCGGCCTTCACGGCGGCGGGCCGGGCCTGGGTTTGGGCCGCCGGGGTCTGCACGGCGGGGGCGGCGGTGCGGTTCGCGGACCGGCTCGCCCGTTCGGCGGAACCGGCGGCGGCGGGCTTCGCGGTGCTCTTGCGGGCCTTCTTCGCCGGTGCGGGGGCGGCCTTCGCGGAATCCCGACGAATCGTCAGTTCGAGGCCCGGGTGAATGAGTGACGGATTGTCACCGACGGTCGCCTTGTTCGCCCGGTAAAGCGCCTTCCAGCCGCCCTGAATTCCCTTTCGGTGGGCGATCAGGGAAAGCGAGTCGCCCTTCACCACGGTGTACGCGCGGGTGGCGGCCGGGGCGGTGGGAGCGGCCGCGGCGGCCTGCGTGACGGCGGTGGTGCCGGCGGTCGGAGCGGCGACGGCGGCGGCCGGCGCGGCGGACCGCGCGAGGGGCTCGGCGCCGGCGGCGGCGGGGACGACCAGGGGCAGGGCGAGGGCGACTCCGCCGGTGCCCGCGAAGGCGAGACCTCGGGAGACGGGGCGGCGTCGGGGGCGGCGGTGCTTGCCGTGAGCGGGCATGACGGTTTCCTCTCCGGCGCCTGCGAGGTGAGCTGTCGGGTTCGGACGGGAGGTGTCCGGCCGCGCGCACGCGGCTTCACCCCGAGCCGTTCCGGAGGTCCGGACCGGCGGTGTGGTGGGTCCCCCGCTCCTGCCGTCGGGTGCAATGGGAGGTCTTTCGGGCGGTGGCAGGATTCGGCGGTCCGCCCGAATGGAGGTGACCGTAGGCGAGAAATGCGGCGGGGAACAAGATGCGAAAGAACGGGAAATGGAAAGGGGGAGATCGCCGGGCCGGAATTCAAGATCGACCGTTCCGGCGGCCTTCCCGGAATCCCTTGTGCCGGGCGGCTTCTGACGGGAGGGGACACGCGGACGGCGAGGAGAAAGTGAGTCGCGTCACGGCGGGTGCAATGTCCGAATAGGGCGTCTGATTCCTTTGATGGAACAGTGCGGGGTAATGCCCTCGGGCGAGGGGTGACGTGGGTGGTGCGTACGCCGCAAAGCGGACATTCATCGCCAATGATGGGGGAATGTCCTCAACTGTCCCGCTGTCCCTCACGCTGCCGGAACCCGACGCCCTTGACCGCGAGGCGGCCCGGCTCTACGAGAGCGCCGCCTGGGAGCGGCTGCTCGCGCCCGCGCCAGCCGACCCGGAGCCCGCCCCCGAGGCGTGGCGGGGTCTGCTGTCCGTCCCCGTCGACCGGCTCGTCGCCCAGGCGCTCGACGCGCTTCCGGCGGCCCCGCCCGCCGAACGCCCGCTGCCCGGCCGGATCGGCGCTGCGCTCCCGGACCGGCTGCACGTCTGGCGCAGGATCGGCCGCCCGGACGTCCGCCCCTCCGTCCACCTGGCGTACGCGCGCCGGGTCCTGACCGAATGGGGCTGGCAGAACACCCCGTACAGGCTGCGCGACGCGCGCGGCGCCCGGTGCGTCTGCGGTGCGCTGCTCGCCGCCCACCGGCTCGGCCACGGCAGCGCCTCGACCATGAACGAGGCCGGCGCCTGGATCATGGCCGAGCTGCGGTCCCGGGGCTGGCACGGGCTCATCGGACCCTGGAACCGGGCCCCGGGCCGGACCGCCGAGGACGCGCTCGCGCTCCTCGACGCCACGATCCGGCGCGCGGCCCTCGCCGGGCGCTGACCACCGCCCCACCGCGATCCGTCGTCCCCGGTGCCCCGCCCCGCCCGGCCCCGCGCGCCGGGCGCCGGGCGGGCCGGGCGGTCAGCCGGTGACGCTGGGCGCGCCGGTCTCGATGTGGCCGGTGTAGCGGCGCGACCAGGTGCCGTCGATGTCGGCCAGGATCGTGAAGTCGTACCAGCCGTCCGCGTACGCCACCGCGTTGAAGTAGTCCTCCCGTGACGAGCCGGCGGGCACGGTGTACGTCCACGGGCCGTCCGCGCGGTAGGCGTTCGAGCGGACGGTGAACGTCACCGGTCCGGCCGAGGTGTTGGTCAGCTTGAACCAGATCGCGGTCTTCCCGGTGCCGGCCTCGGTGGCGAAGCGGGCGGCCACCTCGATCGCCTTGCCCGCCTTGGAGGCGTCGCCGATGAAGCGGCGCAGGAAGCGGTTCGGGCCCATCATCGAGATGTCGTACTTCCCCGAGCCGGAGCCCAGCCCGATGTTGAAGTAGTCCGTCGAGGTGGTCCCCGGGTCCACCGTGTACTGCCAGGCGGCCGTGTCGCGGTACTGGTGCGGATGGATCGAGAAGTGCGCGGCCCGGCGCGCCTGCGGACCTGTGTTGGCCATGGAGAACCAGGCGAGGATCTTGCCGGCGGCGCCGAACTCGAAGCGGTCCAGATTGCCGTTCGGCTGGTAGGGGAGTGCCCGCGCCGGGCGGGTGCCGGACTCCTGGGCGGGCAGCGCGTTGTTCTGTGGCGCAGGGTTCGGCAGCGGGCCGCAGGTGGCCATGCCGATCACCTTCGCCGTCGACGGCAGGCCGGCGGGGACCCCGTAGACCGGGTTCGCGAAGTCGAAGACGCCGGTCAGGTCGCCGGTCACCCTCCGCCGCCACGCGCTGATGTTCGGGCAGGTCGCCGGGGTGCCGAGGGCGGCGGTCCAGGTCTCCAGGAAGCGCAGCACCGAGGTGTGGTCGAAGACCTCGGAGCTGACCCAGCCGCCCCGGGTCCACGGGGACATGACCAGCATGGGGACCCGGAAGCCGAGGCCGATCGGCACGCCGTCCAGGTACTCGCCGGGCGTGCCGGGCGGCGCCACCGGCGGCGGCACGTGGTCGAAGAAGCCATCGTTCTCGTCGTAGTTGAGGATCATCACCGTCGAGTCGAAGACCTCGGGGTTCGCGGCCAGGGCGCGGTAGACCAGGTCGACGAAGTGGGCGCCGTCGCCGGGAGGCGCGTACGGGTGCTCGGAGAACGCCTCGTTCGCCACCACCCACGAGACCTGCGGCAGGGTGCCGGCGACGACGTCGGCGCGGATCGCGGCGGCGATGTCGTCCGGGGTCGAGCCGGTGACCTTCGGGACCGACGCCATGCCCCGGTCGTACAGCGGGTCGCCGGGCCGCGCGTCGGTGAACCTCTTGAAGTACGCGAGGCCGTTGTCGCCGTAGTTGTCCTGGGCGTTCTGGTAGACCCGCCAGCTCACCCCGGCCCGCTGGAGCGCCTCCGCGTACGTCTCCCAGGTCAGCCCCGACTCGTCGCCGCCGTCCTTGCTGGAGGCGTCGATCTTCCCGCTCCACAGGAAGGTGCGGTTCGGTCCGGTGGCGCTGAGCGCGGAGCAGAAGTAGGCGTCGCAGATCGTGTAGTGGTCGGCGAGCGCGTGGTGGAAGGGGATGTCCTCGCGGTCGAGGTGGCCGAGGGTGCGGGTGTTGCCCACGCCGGTCACCCAGTTGTCGAGCCGGCCCTTGTTCCAGGCGGCGTGCTGCGAGGTCCAGCTGTGCGGCAGGTCGCCGTTGCACTGGGCGAGGGTCTCGCCGTCGACTCCGCCGGCCGGAGGGGTGTCGCTCAGCTTCCAGGGGAACTGCCGGCCGCCCCAGTTGGGCTGCTGGAAGGTGCTCCAGCCGCCGGGGATGTTGCCCGCCGCCCGGTCGCCGAAGCCGCGTACGCCGCGGAGCGTCCCGAAGTAGTGGTCGAAGCTGCGGTTCTCCTGCATGAGGATCACCACGTGGCGGACGTCGGTCAGCGTGCCGGTCGTGGTCCGCGCGGCGGCCGAGGCCGACGCCGGCGGCAGCGCGGCCCCCGTGACGAGTCCGGCGCCGAGCCCCGCGCCGATGCCGACGAATCCCCTGCGGCTGATGGGAAGCATCCCCGCCCCTCCTGTCACGGCGTGCCCCTGCGGCACGTCGGCAGACATGATGCGGGAGCGGGGCGCAAAGGTATACGCCCGTGCGGTAAGGGGTTGGTGAACAGCGGGATCGTCCTCGTTCACCGTGGTCCGACCAGTGCCGGGATTGGTATCAGGTGTGACCAATAAGGGCGGCCGGGTATCCCGGAGGGGGAGAGTGAAGGGCGGGGGTGCTGCCGAGCCCTGGTCGTCGAGTGACTGCATCTGCTTGAATGCTGCTCGTTCCGAGCAGCTTCACGCAACGATGCTCGCCCTTTCGTGCAAGGAGTGCGCATGGCCCCCTCCCGTACCACCGCCGAGATCGCCACCCAGCCCGCCGTCTGGCGCGAAGCGCTCCGCACCCTGCCCCGGCACGCCCCCGCCCTGCCCCGGCGCGGCGAGCGCGTCGCCGTGATCGGCTGCGGCACCTCCTGGTTCATGGCGCAGGCGTACGCGGACCTGCGCGAGGCCGGCGGGCACGGCGAGACCGACGCCTTCGCCGCCTCCCGCTTCCCCTTCGCCCGCCGCTACGACCGGGTCGTCGCCCTCACCCGCTCCGGCACCACCAGCGAGGTCCTCGCGGTCCTCGACCGCCTCGACGGCACCGTCGCCACCAGCGCGATCACCGCCGACCCGACCACCCCGGTGATGGACGGTGCGGACGCCGTCGCCGTCCTCGACTTCGCCGACGAGGAGTCGGTCGTCCAGACCCGCTTCGCCACCACCGCGCTCGCCCTCCTCCGCGCCCACCTGGAGGCAGAGGACGCCCTCCCCGAGGGCGTCGGCTCCGTCGCCCGGGCCGCCGACGACGCCGAACTGGCCCTCGTCCGGCCGCTGGAGGACGCCGTCCGGGAGGCCGAGCAGTTCACCTTCCTCGGCAGCGGCTGGACCTACGGGCTCGCGCAGGAGGCCGGGCTCAAGATGCGCGAGGCGGCCGGCGCGTGGACGGAGGCGTACCCGGCGATGGAGTACCGCCACGGCCCCATCAGCATCACCGGCCCCGGCCGGGTCGCCTGGAGCTTCGGCCCGCTGCCCGGCGGCCTCGCCGAGGAGATCCGGGCGGTCGGCGGCACCCTCGTCGCCGGCGGCCTCGACCCGCTCGCCGAACTCGTCCTGGCCCAGCGGCTCGCCGTCGCCGTCGCCGAGGCCCGGGGCCTCGACCCCGACCGCCCGCGCAACCTCACCCGCTCCGTCGTCCTCGCGGACGCCGGCGCCTGAGCCCACCGCATCCCCCTCTCGTCCCGGAGTACGGAGCAGGACCATGCCACTGACCCAGACCCACGAGATCGTCCGGCGGGCGCGCGCCGCCGGTGCCGGTGTGGGCGCCTTCAACGTCCTCCAGCTGGAGCACGCGCAGGCCATCGTGGCCGGTGCGGAGCGGGCCGACCGGCCCGTCGTCCTCCAGATCAGCGAGAACACCGTCCGCTACCACGGCGCCCTCGAACCCGTCGCGCTCGCCTCGCTCTCCCTCGCCCGCGCCGCCAAGACGCCCGTCGCCGTCCACCTCGACCACGCCGAGAACCCGGACCTCGTGCACGAGGCCGTGGAACTCGGCCTGGGCTCCGTGATGTTCGACGCCGCGCGGCTCCCGTACGACGAGAACGTGGCCGCGACCCGCGAGATCGTCGAGCACTGCCACCGGCACGGCGTCCGGGTCGAGGCCGAGCTCGGCGAGATCGGCGGCAAGGGCGGCGCCCACGACCCCGGTGTCCGCACCGACCCCGAGGAGGCGCGCGCCTTCGTCGCCGCCACCGGCGTCGACGCCCTCGCCGTCGCCGTCGGCAGCGTCCACCAGATGGTCACCCGGGACGCGGTCCTCGACCTCGACCTGATCGCCCGGCTCCGGGCCGCCGTCGACGTCCCCCTCGTGCTGCACGGTTCCTCGGGCGTCCCCGACGCCCTGCTCACCCGGGCCGTCGCCGCCGGCATGACCAAGGTGAACGTCTCCACCCACCTCAACAAGGCGTTCACCCGCGCCGTCCGCGACCACCTCGCCGGCCACCCCGCCGAGGTGGACCCGCGCCGCTACCTCACCCCGGCCCGTACGGCCGTGGCCGAGGCGGTCGTCCACCTCCTGGGCCTCCTCGACCCCCGCTGACCCCCCCCCGTGCCCCGGGTCAGGGGCGCCGGTCGGGCCCGCCGCCGCGGATGACGGGGACCAGACTGCGCAGCGCCAGTCCGGCGGCGATCAGGGTGGTCGCCGCCACGACGAGGCCGAGGACGGCGAGCGGGGAGAGGCCGCCGCCGGTCGCGGCGAGCCCGGCGCCTCCGCCGCCGACCGCGCCGGCACCGATGGGCTTTCCGTACATGAGGATTCCTTTCTCCGGCCCGGGGGCCGTCAGGTGGCGACCCAGCGTTCCTGCCGGCGCAGGACCAGGTCGATCAGCGATTTCACGAACACCAGCTGGCGGAACGCGTCGTACAGCAGCTCGGGGACGAGCGGCAGGGCGAGGAGCACGGCCCTGCGGCCCGCCCGGCGGACCGTCAGGGTCCGCTCCAGGACGAAGAGGAGGGTGATCGCCGTCCAGAACGGCGAGAAGCCCTGCCAGCCGTGGGTCGCGAGCATGAGCACGGTGAAGGTCAGGAAGAGCGCGAGGGCGAGGGCGCCGACGCCCAGCATCAGCTGCTGTCCGAAGTACGGCAGCGTCACCCGGTTCAGACCGTAGTCGCGCAGGTTCTCCAGCGCCCCGCGCTGCCAGCGCATCCGCTGGTGCCAGAGCTTGGGCAGCGTCGGCATCACCTCGGTGACGAGCCAGCAGGCGTCGGGGGAGACCGTGCGGTACCCCAGCGTCTTGACCGCCTTGGTGATCTCGTCGTCCTCGGTGAGCGAGGCCAGGCTGTAGTGGCCGTCCCCGCCGCCGATGACCCCCGCGCGGCGGGCGGCGCGGACCTCGCGCAGCACCCGGGCCCGGAAGACGGTGCCGGTGCCGGTGAGCACCACGGCCTTGTTCCCCTTGCGGTGCACCTCCAGGGCGTAGCGCTCGTACTCCATCCGCTGGAGCAGTCCGAGCAGCCCGCCGCCCTCCTCGCCGTAGAAGATGCCGCCGACCGCGCCGACGCCGTCGTCCTCCGCGAGGGTGTCGACGGCGCCGGACACGAACCCGGGGTTCAGGACGGTGTCCGCGTCCTGGACCAGGACCAGGTCGTCCTCGCCCAGTCCGTCGAGGAGCCCGGGCAGCGCCTGGTTGAGGGCGCCGGCCTTCTTGTCCCGGTTGTCCACCGGCACGAACACCTCGGCGCCGCAGCGCTCCGCGAGCGCGGCGGTCAGGTCGGTGCAGTTGTCGGCGACCACCACGATCCGGTCCGGCACGCGCCGCTGCCGGTACAGGCCGGCGAGCGTGGCGACCAGGCGGTCCTGCTCGTTGTGCGCGGGCACCACGGCCACCACGCGCATCGGGCCCTCCTTGCGTACCGTTCGTCCTTTTCGTCCTTCCACGGTGGTGTGGCCGGGTTGCGGGACGGGTGTACGGGCGGTGCGGCTCGGTTGCGAGCCGGGGGAGGGGCGGGAAAGGGGACGGAGGGCCCGGGCCGGGGTGGCGAAGGTCCCGGCCGCGCCGGGTCAGTCGACCGGGTGGTAGCGGTAGCCGACGCCCCGGACGGTGGAGATGCCGCTGCGGCCCCCGGTGGCGGCGGCGATCTTCCGCCGCAGCCGCAGCACGGTGTACTTCACCCGGCCCGGGTCGCCGTCCTCGCGGGCGCCCCACACCTCGCGCAGCAACTGGGCGTGGCTCAGCACCTGTTCGGGGCGGGCGGCCAGGGTGGCGAGGAGGTCGAACTCCAGCGGGCTGAGGTCGAGCGGCCGGCCCGCCACGGTCGCGGTGTGCGCGGCGCGGTCGATCATGACGCGCTCCGCCGCTCCGGTGCCGGCGGGCGCCTCGGGGCGCGGCAGCAGGCGGCGGAAGCGGGCGGCGAGGCGGGGGAGGCCCTGCTCCCGGGAGAGGGCGTAGGTGACGTAGTCGTCGGCGCCGAGGCGGTAGGCGCGGGCCGCGTCGACCTCCACGTACACCGGCGCGGTGACGACGATGGGCATCCCGTGGTCGTGCGCGCGCAGCTCGGTGAGCAGCTGCCAGGGGTCGGAGCGGGGCAGGTCCAGGCTGAGCAGCACGCCCTGCGGGCGGCGGGAGCGCAGGGCGCGCCGGGTGGTGGGGCCGTCCGTGGTGTGGAGCACGTCGTGGCCCTGCTCCCGCAGCATCCCGCCGACGACGTCCACCACGCGCGGGTCCCGCAGCGCGAAGAGGAGCAGGGGGCGGGCGGCGGTCGGCTGCATGCCTGGACGATAGCCCCGGTCCGCGGGCCCGGCAGCTCGGCCGGTCGGGCCGCCCCGCGCGGGAGCGTCCGGGGAAGGGGGCGCCCCCGTGACGGGGGGACGTCACGGGGGCGCGGGGTGCCGGGGCGGCCGGTTCTGGGCGGCCGGTCCCGGCGGGTCCGGTGCGGGTCAGCGCAGGTCGAAGCGGTCCAGGTCCATGACCTTGGTCCAGGCCGCGACGAAGTCCGTCACGAACTTGTCCGCGGCGTCGTCGCTCGCGTAGACCTCGGCGAGGGCGCGGAGCTCCGAGTTCGAGCCGAAGACCAGGTCGGCGCGGGTGCCGGTCCACTTGACCTCGTTGGTCGCGTCGTCGCGGCCCTCGAAGGTGTTCGCGTCGCCGGAGACGGCCGACCAGGTGGTGCCCAGGTCGAGCAGGTTGACGAAGAAGTCGTTCGTCAGGGTGCCCGGCTTGTCGGTGAGGACGCCGAGGGAGGTCTGCGGCTGGGTGATGCCCAGGACGCGCAGGCCGCCGACGAGGACGGTCAGCTCGGGGGCGCTGACGGTGAGCAGGTTGGCGCGGTCGACGAGCAGGTACTCGGCGGGGAGGCGGACGCCCTTGCCGAGGTAGTTGCGGAAGCCGTCGGCCTGCGGCTCCAGGGCGGCGAAGGACTCGATGTCCGTCTGCTCCTGGCCGGCGTCCACGCGGCCCGGGGTGAACGGCACCTCGACGGTCCGGCCGGCGTCGGCGGCGGCCTTCTCGACGGCCGCGGAGCCCGCGAGGACCACGAGGTCGGCGAGGGAGACCTGCTTGCCGTCGGTCCGGCCGGTGTTGAAGGACTCCTGGACGCCCTCCAGGACGCGCAGGACCTGGGCGAGGTCGTCCGGGTTGTTGACCTGCCAGCTCCGCTGGGGCTCCAGGCGGATGCGGCCGCCGTTGGCGCCGCCGCGCTTGTCGCTGCCGCGGAAGGAGGAGGCGGCGGCCCAGGCGGCGCCGACCAGCTGGGCGACCGTCAGGTCCGAGGCGAGGATCTCCTCCTTGAGGGAGGCGATGTCCGCCGCGTCGACCAGCTCGTGCGTCCGGGCCGGCAGCGGGTCCTGCCAGGCCAGCTCCTCCGAGGGGACCTCGGCGCCGAGGTAGCGGACGACCGGGCCCATGTCGCGGTGGGTGAGCTTGTACCAGGCGCGGGCGAAGGCGTCCGCGAACTGGTCGGGGTTCTCGTAGAAGCGGCGGGAGATCTGCTCGTAGACCGGGTCGAAGCGGAGCGCCAGGTCGGTGGTGAGCATGGTCGGGAGGTGCTTCTTCTCCGGGTCGTACGCGTCCGGGATGATCGCCTCGGCGTCCTTGGCGACCCACTGGTGGGCGCCCGCGGGGCTCTTCGTCAGCTCGTAGTCGTACTCGAAGAGGTTCGCGAAGAAGCCGTTGCTCCACTGGGTGGGCGTGGAGGTCCAGGTGACCTCCAGGCCGCTGGTGATGGCGTCGGCGCCCTTGCCGGAGCGGTAGCTGCTCGCCCAGCCGAAGCCCTGGGCCTCGATCGGGGCCGCCTCCGGGTCCGCGCCGACGTTGTCGGCCGGGCCGGCGCCGTGCGCCTTGCCGAAGGTGTGGCCGCCGGCGATGAGGGCGACGGTCTCCTCGTCGTTCATCGCCATCCGGCGGAAGGTCTCGCGGATGTCGCGGGCCGCGGCGATCGGGTCCGGGTTGCCGTTGGGGCCCTCGGGGTTGACGTAGATGAGGCCCATCTGGACGGCGCCGAGGGGCTCCTCCAGCTCGCGGTCGCCCGAGTAGCGCTCGTCGCCGAGCCAGGTGGTCTCGGGGCCCCAGTAGACGTCCTCGTCGGCCTCCCACACGTCCTCGCGGCCGCCGGCGAAGCCGAAGGTCTCGAAGCCCATGGTCTCCAGGGCGACGTTGCCGGTGAGGATCATGAGGTCGGCCCAGGAGAGGGACTGGCCGTACTTCTTCTTCACCGGCCACAGCAGGCGGCGGGCCTTGTCCAGGTTGCCGTTGTCCGGCCAGCTGTTGAGCGGGGCGAAGCGCTGCTGGCCGGCGCCGGCGCCGCCGCGGCCGTCGCTGATGCGGTAGGTGCCCGCGCTGTGCCAGGCCATGCGGATCATGAAGGGGCCGTAGTGGCCGAAGTCGGCCGGCCACCAGTCCTGGGAGGTCGTGAGGACCTCGGCGATGTCCTGCTTCACGGCGGCGAGGTCCAGCGCCTTGAACGCCTCGGCGTAGTCGAAGTCCTCGCCGAGCGGGTTGGCCACGGCCGGGTTCTTGGCCAGGATCCGCAGGTTCAGCCGGTTCGGCCACCACTGGCGGTTGCCGCCGCCCTGGGTCGGGTGTGCGGCGCGCCCGTGGGCGACCGGGCAGCCGCCCGCGCCCTCGGCCTTCACGTCGCCGCCGGGTGCATCGAGGTTCTCAGACATGGGTATTCCTTCCGGACACGCGCGGGAAGGTCGCGGACACGGGGACCCGACGAAGCGGTACCGCCCGGGATGTTCCCCGGAGGCGGTACGTCACGTCCTCGTCTCCCGCCGTGCCGGACTCTTCCTGTCCCTTGGCCATCAACAAAACTGATCCTACAATGGACGAAGTCCAAGTCAAGAACAACGCCAAAGTGGGGACGCCGGCCCCGGGGACTGGACTCCCCGCGCGTGCCGGGCCTCGCCGAGAAGGAACGGGTAGGCCCCTATGAGTGACCTGCTGGAGCGGCTGCGGGCCCGCGGCTGGCGGATGACGTCGCAGCGGCGAGTCGTCGCGGAGGTCCTCGCCGGCGAACACGTGCACCTCACCGCCGACGAGGTGCACGCGCGCGCCGTGGAGCGACTTCCGGAGATCGCCCGGGCGACCGTCTACAACACCCTGGGCGAACTGGTCTCCCTCGGCGAGGTGGTGGAGCTATCCACCGACGGCCGCGCGAAGCGCTACGACCCCAACGCCCGCCACCCGCACCAGCACCTGGTCTGCACGGAGTGCGGCACCATCCGCGACGTCCGCCCCTCCGGCGACCCGCTGGCCGCCCTCCCCGACTCCGAGCGCTACGGCTTCACCGTCTCCAAGGTGGACGTCACCTACCGGGGCCGCTGCCCGTCCTGCGCGGCCTGAGCGCGCCCGCACCCCCGTGTGCGGGCTCCCGTGTCCGCGTGTGCGCGTGCGCGTGCGCGGGTGGCTTGACGGTCGGGAGGGGCGGGCTGTTGGATGGGCCGCAACTTATTGGTCGTACAGCCAATAATGGTTTCGTCCCGCACTCCGCCCAGGGAGCCCGCCCATGCCCCTCTCCGCCTTCCCCCGCCCCGAGCAGCGGCTCCACGTGGCCGTCGACGCCGTCGACCCGCGCGAACGGGGACGGCAGCGGGGAGCGCGGCTCGGCGAGGGACTGCGGGCCGCGCTCGACGTCTACGACCGGCTGTTCGCCCTCGCGGAGATCCCCCGGCCGACCGTCGAGGACGACGCCCGCCGGGCCCTCGACGCGATCGACGCCTTCCGGCCCGCGCTGCGCGAACAGATCGAGGGGATCGCGCGGGGAGCGGGCGTCGAGCCGTGGCGGGTCGCCGCGCTCAACGCCCGCACCGAGATCCTGGCCCGGAGCCGCGCCGTCCCGCCCGGCGAGTGCTCCACCGTCGTCCGCCGCGTCGCCGCCCCCGGCGGCGGCACCACCCACCTCGGCGTCCAGACCTGGGACTGGCACGTCGAACTCGGCTCCTCCTGGCACACCGTCGACTCCGCCGGCGGCGCCCACCGGTACGTCGGCCTCACCGAGCACGGCATCCTCGCCAAGATCGGCGTCAACAGCGCCGGGCTCGCCCTCCACTTCAACATCCTCGGCCACCGCGACGACCGCGCCGGCGGCCTCCCCGTGCACGTCCTCGCCGCCCTCGTCCTCGAAGAGGCCGACGACGCCGCCCACGCCGTCGCGCTGATCCGCTCCGCGCCGCTCGCCTCCTCCGGCTCCTTCCTCCTCTTCGACCGGTCGAGCGCCGTCCTCCTCGACCTCAGCCCCGAAGGGGTCTTCGAGGTCCCGCCGACGGCCGACGCCACCCATCTGCGCACCAACCACTTCCTCAGCCCCCGGCCCGCCCGCCACGAGAAGACCTGGCTCTACCAGCCCGACTCGGGAGAGCGGTACGCCTTCCTCCGCGACCGCCTCGACCGCACGCCCGCCACCGGCCACGACGACCTGCTGCGGCTCCTCGTCACCGGCCCCGGCGAACCCCCCGTCACCTGCGTGCCCGACCCGCAGGCCCCGCTCGGCCGCCGCTGGGCCAGCCTCGCGACCGTGCTCCTCGACCCGGCGGAGCGCACCGCGCGGATCCTCGACGGCACCCCGGCGGAGCACGCCGACCGCCCCTGGTACACGCTGCGCGCCTGACCGTGCGCCGGGTCCCGCCGCCGCGCGCGTCCGGCGGACCGGCCGCACCCTGGAGACGGCGCGCCCGGTCCGCCCCGCGGCCGAGCCGCCCCCAGCGGCCACGCCGGAAAGGACCGCGCCATGAAGGCACTGCAGTACCGCACCGTGGGTGCCGCCCCCGAAGTGGTCACCGTCCCCGACCCGGAACCCGGCCCCGGACAGGTCCTGCTCAAGGTCACCGCCGCCGGTGTCTGCCACTCCGACATCGCCGTCATGAGCTGGCCCGCCGAACAGCTGCCGTTCCCGCTGCCCCTCACCCTCGGGCACGAGGGCGTCGGCACCGTCGTGGCCCTCGGCGACGGCGCCACCGGCTTCGCCGAGGGCGACGCCGTCGCCGTCTACGGACCCTGGGGCTGCGGGAACTGCTGGATGTGCGCCCAGGGCAAGGAGAACTACTGCCTGCGCGCCGCCGAACTCGGCATCCGCCCGCCCGGCCTCGGCGCCCCCGGCGCCATCGCCGAGCACCTGCTCGTCGACAGCCCCCGCCACCTCGTCCCGCTCGGCGGCCTCGACCCGGTGGCGGCGGTCCCGCTCACCGACGCCGGCCTCACCCCGTACCACGCCGTCAAACGCTCCCTGCCGAAGCTCGTCCCCGGCTCCACCGCCGTCGTCATCGGCGCAGGCGGCCTCGGGCACGTCGCCGTCCAGCTGCTGCGCGCCCTGAGCCCCGCCCGGGTCGTCGCCCTCGACGTCGCCGACGAGAAGCTCGCCCTCGCCCGGACCGTCGGCGCCCACGAGACCGTGCGCTCCGACTCCTCCGCCGCCGACACCGTCCGCGCCATGACCGGCGGCCGCGGCGCCGAGCTCGTCCTCGACTTCGTCGGCGCCCCGCCCACCACCGCCTCCGCCGGGGAGATGGCCGCGGTCGAGGGCGACGTCACCATCGTCGGCCTCGGCGGCGGCACCCTCCCGGTCGGCTTCGGCGCCCTCCCGTACGAGGCGAGCGTCGCCTCCCCGTACTGGGGCACCCGCGCCGAACTCGTCGAGGTCCTCGACCTGGCCCGCGCCGGCGCCCTCGACGTCCACACCGAGACCTACGGCCTCGACGAGGCTCCCGGGGCGTACGAGCGGCTGCGCGCCGGCCGGATCGAAGGCCGCGCGGTCGTCCTCCCGAACGGCTGAGCGACCCCGGCGCGGGCGCCGCGTAGGCTCGTGACGTGCCACCCACCCGTCTGTACCGCGTCGCCGTCCTCGTCCTCGAAGGCGCCAAACCCCTCGACGTCGGCATCCCCGCCCAGGTGTTCACGACCCGCGCGAGCATGCCCTACGAAGTCCGCGTCTGCGGCGCCACCCCGGGCCTGGTCACCGGCGGCGACGGACTCTCCTACAACGTCGCCCACGGCCTCGACGCCCTCGGCTGGGCGGACATCGTCTTCGTCCCCGGCTACCGCTTCCCCGACCGCGAGGACCCGCCCCGGGAGGTCGTCGAAGCCCTGATCGCCGCCCACGCGCGCGGGGCGCGGCTCGCCGCCATCTCCACCGGCGCCTTCGCGCTCGCCGCCACCGGCCTCCTCGACGGACGGCGGGCCACCACCCACTGGCACTACGCCCGCGCCCTCGCCGAGAAGTGGCCCCTGATCCAGGTCGACGAGAACGTCCTCTTCGTCGACGAGGGCAGCGTCCTCACCTCCGCGGGCGCCGCCTCCGGCATCGACCTGTGCCTGCACATCCTCCGCGGCGACCTCGGCGTCGGCGCCGCCAACCACGCCGCCCGCCGGCTCGTCGCCGCCCCCTACCGCAGCGGCGGCCAGGCCCAGTACGTGCCCCGCAGCGTCCCCGAACCGCACGGCGAGCGGTTCGCCGCCACCCGCGAATGGGTCCTGCACCACCTCGACGAACCCCTCACCCTCGACGTCCTCGCCCGGCACGCCGCCGTCTCGCCGCGCACCTTCTCCCGGCGCTTCGTCGAGGAGACCGGCTACACCCCCATGCAGTGGCTGCTGCGCGCCCGCGTCGACCGCGCCCGTGAGCTGCTCGAACGGTCCGAACTCGGCGTCGAGCAGATCGCCGCCGAGACCGGCCTCGGCACCGGCGCCAACCTGCGGATGCACTTCCAGCGGATCCTCGGCACCACCCCCAGCGACTACCGGCGCACCTTCACCCAGGGCGACTGAGCCCCTCACCTGGGCCGGATCGCCAGATCTTGGCACGATCCTTGCGGACCATGGCGATCTCGCCCCTGCCGCGCGGGGGCTCGGCGCGCGAGGCTGGGTCACGAAGAAACGGAAGGGACCCCGCATCATGACTCGCATCGCCATCAACGGTTTCGGTCGCATCGGCCGCAACGTGCTCCGCGCCCTCCTGGAGCGCGACACCACGCTGGAGGTCGTCGCCGTCAACGACCTCACCGAGCCCAAGGCGCTCGCCCGTCTCCTCGCCTTCGACTCCACCTCCGGCCGCCTCGGCCGCCCGGTCTCCGTCGACGGCGACACCCTCGTCGTGGACGGCCGCCGCATCAAGGTCCTCGCCGAGCGCGAGCCGGCCAACCTCCCCTGGGCCGAGCTGGGCGTCGACATCGTCCTGGAGGCCACCGGCCGCTTCACCAGCGCCAAGGACGCCCGCCTCCACCTCGACGCCGGTGCCAAGAAGGTCCTCGTCAGCGCCCCCTCCGACGGTGCCGACGTCACCCTCGCCTACGGCGTGAACAGCGACACCTACGACGCCGAGCTGCACACGATCGTCTCCAACGCCTCCTGCACCACCAACGCGCTCGCCCCGCTGGCCGCCGTCCTCGACGAGCTGGCCGGCATCGAGCACGGCTTCATGACGACCGTGCACGCCTACACCCAGGAGCAGAACCTCCAGGACGGCCCGCACCGCGACGCCCGCCGTGCCCGCAACGCCGCCGTCAACATCGTGCCCACCAGCACCGGCGCCGCCAAGGCTATCGGCCTGGTCCTGCCGCAGCTGGACGGCAAGCTCTCCGGCGACTCCATCCGCGTGCCCGTGCCGGTCGGCTCGATCGTCGAGCTCAACACGACCGTCTCCCGCGAGGTCACCCGCGACGAGATCCTCGACGCCTACCGCAAGGCCGCCGAGGGCAAGCTCGCCGGCGTCCTGGAGTACTCGGAGGACGAGCTGGTCTCCTCCGACATCACCGGCAACCCGCACTCCTCCATCTTCGACGCCGCCCTCACCCGCGTCGACGGCCGCCACGTGAAGGTCGTCGCCTGGTACGACAACGAGTGGGGCTTCTCGAACCGCGTCATCGACACCCTGCAGCTGCTCGCCGGCTGACCCCGCGTCACCACCCGCGACACCCCCTCGGCTTCGGCCGAGGGGGCGTTGTCAGTGCCGCGTGACAGCATGTCGATCATGAGCCGAATCATCTCGTACACCACCGGCGACCGCGCCGAGGCCGTCGCCTACCTCGGAGCGGCGGAGCGTCTCACCGACGAGCAGCGGCGCGTGCTCGCCATGATGCGCGAGCGGGCCGAGGCCAGCCAGCGCGACCTCGACCACCAGGACCTCGACTGGGGCCTGTCCATCCCCGAGGCGCTGCAGCACCTGATCGAGGGCCGCGCCGACGCGGAGGGGACGTACGCCGGCAAGGCGTACGCACGGGCGCTCCAGCACATCATCGACTACTGCGGGTCCGATCCCTCCGACCTGGGCGTCTACTCCAAGCCCAGCACCTTCTTCAGCCTCCTCGACGAGCAGCTGAAGCAGCACGGCGTGCCGGCCGACCTGCTGCCGCACGGCTACCTCTTCTCCGGCCCGCCGGACGAGATCCCCTTCTACATCCCCTACGCGATCGACGGCCCCGACATAGGGATGCTGCCGCTCGCCCAGGCGAAGCCGGCCGTCGACGCCTACCGGGCCGTCCGCGACAAGATCGACCCGGACTTCGTCTACGACCTCGACCTCCTCATCGAGAAGCTGGAGTTCGAGCACCAGGAGTGGGAGTCCACCAAGGCGCGCGGATACGACTGGTACACCCACGACACCATCTTCTTCTCCATCAACGGCTGACCGGACGACGGCCGTCGGGGACCGGATCCGGCAGGCCGAGCGCGGCGGCCAGCCGGGAGCGGTGCCAGTGCGGCGGGCCGAAGAGCCGCCCGGAGCCGTGCGCCCGCTTGAAGTAGCGATGGGCGTCGTGCTCCCAGGTGATGCCGATCCCGCCGTGCAGCTGGATCATCTCGCCGGCCACCTCCGAGAACGCCTCCGAGCAGACCGACCCGGCCGTGGCGGCGAGCCGCGTCAGCTCCGGCCCGCGCACGCCGTCCGCGACGGCGAAGGCGGCACCGAGTGCGGCGGAGCGCGCCGACTCCACCCGGACGTACGCGTCCGCGAGCCGGTGCTTCACCGCCTGGAAGGAGCCGATCGGGCGCCCGAACTGCACCCGCTCCCCGGCGTACGCCACCGTGAGTTCGAGGCACCGTGCCGCCGCGCCGACCTGTTCGGCGGCGAGCGCCGTACAGGCCACGTCGAGGACGTGCCGCAGCACCCGGCCGCCGTCGCCGTCCGTGCCGACCGGCCGGCCCTCCGCCCCGTCGAGCACCACCCGCGCCTGCGCCCGGGTGGTGTCCATCGGGACCGGCTCCTCGCGGCCGACACCCGGCGCGTCGCCGGGCACCGCGAAGAGCGACACCCCGGCGGGCGTCCGGGCGGCCACCAGGAGCGTCCCGGCGCGTGCCCCGTCGAGCACGTGCTCCTTCACCCCGGTGAGCCGCCAGCCGCCCCCGGGGCCGGGGACGGCCTCGGCGCGCACCGCCTCCGGGGCCCAGGAGCCGCCCTCGGCCCAGGCCAGGGCCGCCGTCGCCTCGCCCGAGACCAGCCCCGGCAGCAGCGCGGCGCACTCCCCGGAGTCGCCGGAGGCCAGCAGCGCCTGCACCGCGAGCACCGCGGAGCCGAGGTACGGGACGGGGCTCAGCTCCCGGCCCAGCTCCTCCATCACCACATGGACCTCCACGGCCCCGCAGCCGGCGCCGCCGTACTCCTCGGGGACGGCCAGCCCCGCGACGCCGATCTGCTCGGACAGCGGCCGCCAGGCCGCCTCGCCGGGATGCCGCAGGAGCAACTGCCGCACTGCCGTGCGCAGTTCCTCCTGCTCCTCGGTGAACCTCATGCCTCTGCTCCCTTCTCGACGGCGGGTGCGGTGGTGCTCCCCGAAGGCTCCGGGTCCTCCTCGGAGAGGTCCCGGCCCCGGGTCTCGGCCGTGCGCCGGATCGCCAGCGCGGTCACCAGACCGCAGACGACGGCGAGCACCGCCAGGGGGGCGCTGCCGGCGCGGTCCGCGAGCAGGCCGCCGGCGAGGAGCGGGGTGAACCCGCCGCCGACCAGGGCGGCCAGCTGGTAGCCGAGCGAGGCCCCGGTGTAGCGGACCCGGGTGCCGAACAGCTCGGAGAGCAGCGGACCGAGCGGCGCGTACATCGCGGACTGGACGAGCTGCCCGAGGACCATGCCCGCGACCAGCAGCGCGGGCACCCTCGTGTCGACGAGCGCGTAGACCGGGAAGGCCAGCACGACGACACCGGCGGCTCCGCCGAGCACGACGGCCCGGCGTCCGACGTGGTCGGAGAGCGCGGAGAACAGCGGGATGGCGACCAGACCGGCGAGCGAGGTGAAGACCAGGCCGGTCATCACCTGCGCGGTGGTGTACCCGATGCCGGTGGCGTAGGTGAGCATGAACGTGCTGATCAGCGCGGTCAGGGCGAACGGGCCGATGCCCACCCCGCAGGCGAGCACCAGGGTCCGGGGCCGGCGCAGCACCCGCGCCAGCGGCACCTCGGCGGCCCCCGCCGCGCCGCTCCGCCCGGCCGACCGCCGGAAGAGCGGACTCTCCGTCACGGAGAGCCGCACATACAGGCCGACGGCGAGGAGCACCGCGCTGAACAGGAACGGCAGCCGCCAGCCCCACTCCAGGAAGGCGGCGCGGGGGAGCAGCGAGACCAGGGTGACGGCGACGGTGGAGAGGAGGAAGCCGAGCGGCGAGCCCATCTGCATGAGGCCGCTCCACAGGCCGCGCCGGCGCGGGTCGGCGTGCTCCACGACCATGAGGGTCGCCCCCGCCCACTCGCCGCCGATGGCGATGCCCTGCACGACGCGGAAGAGCACCAGGAGGACGGGGGCGGCGACGCCGATGGTCCCGTACGTCGGCAGCACGCCGATGAGGAAGCTGGCGACGCCCATCAGCACCATCGTGAGGACGAGCATGGACTTGCGGCCGAGGCGGTCGCCGAAGTGCCCGAAGACGGCGCCGCCGAGCGGCCGGGCCACATAGCCGGCGGCCAGCGTCCCGAAGGCGGCGATGGTGCCGGTGAGCGGGTCGTCGCCGGGGAAGAACAGCGGGCCGAAGGCGAGCGCCGCCATCGTGCCGTACAGCAGGAAGTCGTAGTACTCGATGACGGTGCCGAGCAGGCTCGACAGCGCCACCCGGCGCAGCAGGGCCGGGTCGGGGACGCTGTCGGGGGTGAGCGGGGAGGGTGCGGGGGACATGGGGCTCCCGGGTGCGGTGGGGAGGGGGTCAGGGGGCGAGGACGCGGGCGCGACAGGAGGCGGGGGACCCCCAGGCGTCGCGGAGCGGGCGTGCCTTGCGGATCCACAGGGAGAGGTCCAGCTCCTCGGTGTAGCCGACGGCGCCGTGGAGCTGGAGGGCGGTGCGGGAGGCGGCGTGGGCGGCCTCGCCCGCGGTGACCTTGGCGGCGGCGATCTCCCGGGGGGCCGTCCCGTGCGCGGCCAGGGTCAGCGCGGCCTCGTACAGCAGGGGCCGGGCGAACTCCAGGGCGAGGAGGGTGTCGGCCAGCCGGTGCTTCACGGCCTGGAACGAGCCGATGGGCACGCCGAACTGGGTGCGCTGCCGGACGTAGGCGACCGTCCGGTCGAGCAGGGCCCGGCCGAGGCCCAGTGACTGGGCGGCGGTCGCGAGGGCGGCGACCTCGGTGGCGTACCCGGTGGCGGCGGCCGCCTCGGGGCCCCGGGCCAGGACGGTGCCGCCGGCGGGGCGGGCCAGCCGGCGGGCCGGGTCGGCGGAGGGCTGGACGGGACCGGCCGTGGCGGCGAGGCGCACGGTGTCGCCGTCGGCGACGAGCACGGCGTCGGCCGTGTCCGCGTCGAGCGCGTAGGGGCCGGTGAGGTCCGGGACGCACAGGGAGGCGGTCGCCTCGCCGGCGGCGAGCCGGGGCAGCCACGCGGCGGCCGCGGCCTTGTCGCCGAGCCGGTCGAGGAGCGCGGCCGCGGCGACCGTCTCGACCAGGGGGCCGGGGACGGCGTGCCGGCCGAGCTCGGTGAAGGCGACGGCCAGTTCCACCGGCAGCGGTCCCACGCCGTCGTACGCCTCGGGTACGGCGAGCGCGAAGACGCCCGTCTCGGCGAGCCGGGTCCAGAGGGCGCGCCCCGGGGCGTGGTCGCCGGCCGCCCAGGCCCGCGCGGCCGCGGGGGTGTCGGCCGCCGTCAGCAGGGTGTCCAGGGTGCGGGCGAACTCCCGCTGTTCGTCGTCGAGCAGGAAGCGCATCACCGGCGTCCCTTCGGCAGGCCGAGCAGCCGCTCGGCGATGATGTCGCGCTGGATCTCGTTGGTCCCGGCGTAGATCGGTCCGGCCAGGGAGAAGGTGTGGCCCTCGGCCCAGCCGCCGTGCGCGGGTGCCTCCGGGGCCTCGTCGGAGAGTTCGCCGTAGGGTCCGAGCAGGTCGAGGGCGGTCTCGTGGAGGGCGATGTCGAGCTCGGACCAGAAGACCTTGTTGAGGCTGGACTCGGCGCCGATCGAGCCGCCGGCGGCGAGCCGTGAGGCGTTGGCGTAGGTGAACAGGCGGTAGGCGCGGGCGCCGATGACGGCGTCGGCGACGCGGTCGCGGACGGCGGTGTCGGCGGGGTCGGCGCGCTCGCGCCAGAGGGCGGTGAGCCGGTCGGCGGCGGCGGAGAACCGGCCGGGGCTGCGCAGGGTCAGTCCGCGTTCGTTCCCGGCGGTGCTCATGGCGACCCGCCAGCCGTCGCCGGGGGCGCCGATGACGTCCTCGTCGGGGACGAAGACGTCGTCGAGGAAGAGTTCGGCGAAGGCGGGCTTGCCGTCGAGCCGGCCGACGGGGCGCACGGTGACGCCCTCCGCGTCGAGCGGGAACATGAGGTAGGTCAGTCCCCGGTGCGGCCGGTCGGTCCCCCGGTCGCTGCGGAAGAGGCCGAAGGCGCGGTCGGCGAAGGCGGCGCGGGACGACCAGGTCTTCTGGCCGCGCAGCAGCCAGCCGCCGTCGGTGCGGACGGCGGTGGAGCGCAGGCTCGCGAGGTCGGAGCCGGACTCGGGCTCGGACCAGGCCTGGGCCCAGATGACCTCGCCGGACGCCATCGGGGGCAGGACGCGGGCGCGCTGCTCGGCGGTGCCGTGCTCGAAGAGGGTGGGGGCGAGCAGGTTGATGCCGTTCTGGCTGACCCGGCCGGGGGCGCCCGCGGCGTAGTACTCCTCCTCGAAGACCAGCCAGCGGAGGACGGAGGAGCCGCGGCCGCCGTACTCCTCGGGCCAGGAGACCACCGACCAGCGGTCGGCCGCGAGTTCGGCCTCCCAGGCGCGGTGGGCGGCGAAGCCCTCGGCGGTCTCCAGGGAGGGCAGGGGGGTGGCGGGCACGCGGTCGGCGAGCCAGGCGCGTGCCTCGGTCCGGAAGGCGTCGTCCGCCGCGGAGAAGTCGAGGTCCATCAGGCTCCCGCCGCCTTCATCGAACGGATGTCCATGCCGCCGAGCGCGTCGCGGGCGGTCTCGGCGTTGTGCGCGTGCGCGAGGTGGTGCAGTCCGAAGACGGAGTCCATGCCGGTGTGCAGGCCCTGGAGGTCCTCGGCCTGGTTGACGGCGCGCTTGGTGAGCGCGAGCCCCATGCGGGGCATCTCGGCGATCCGGTGGGCCAGTTCCATGGTCCGGTCTTCGAGTTCGGCGCGGGGGACGACGCGGTTGACCATGCCGACCTCGTGGGCGCGGCGGGCGCTCATCCGGTCGCCGGTGTACAGGAACTCCTTGGCGATCCGGGGCGGCATCACCCAGGGGTGGGCGAAGTACTCGACGCCGGGGATGCCCATGCGGACCACCGGGTCGGCGAAGAAGGCGTCCTCGGAGGCGACGACGAGGTCGCAGATCCAGGCGAGCATCAGGCCGCCGGCGACGCAGGCGCCCTGCACCGACGCGACGACCGGCTTGGGCAGTTCGCGCCAGCGCCGGCACATGCCCAGGTAGACCTCGGACTCGCGGGCGAAGCGGCTCTCCGCGCCCTCCTTGTCCGAGTGGTCCCACCAGAGGCCGGCCCTGCGCTCGAAGGGCAGGTGCGCGTCGCGCTCGGGGGTGCCGATGTCGTGGCCGGCGGAGAAGTGCTCGCCGGCGCCGGCGAGGACGACGACCTTGACCTCGTCGTCGTCGGCCGCGCGGTAGAAGGCGCGGTCGAGGGCGTAGGTCATCGCGGAGTTCTGGGCGTTGCGGTACTCGGGCCGGTCCATGGTGACGACGGCGACGGGGCCGCGCCGTTCGTAGCGGACGGGCTCGGACGTGGTGCGGGCAGCGGACATCCGCCCTCCTTCCCTAACAAGTGTTTGGTAGGTTAACGTACGGCCATGAGCAACGTCGAGGAGTTCCGCAGGGAGGTCCGCGGCTGGCTGCGGGCCCACCTCACCGGAGAGTTCGCGGCCCTGCGCGGCCGCGGCGGCCCCGGACGCGAGCACGAGGCGCACCCCGAACGCCTCGCCTGGGAACGGCACATGGCCGCCCACGGATGGACCTGCGTCGGCTGGCCGAAGGAGTACGGCGGCCGCGGCGCGAGCCTGGAGGAACAGGTCGCCTTCCACGAGGAGTACGCCCTCGCCGACGCCCCCGCGCGCGTCGGCCACATCGGCGAACAGCTCCTCGGGCCGACCCTCATCGCCTTCGGCACCCCGGCCCAGCGCGCCCGCTTCCTGCCCCGGATCGTCGCCGTCGACGAACTCTGGTGCCAGGGCTACTCCGAGCCCGACGCCGGCTCCGACCTCGCGGGCGTCCGCACCCGCGCCGCACGGGACGGCGACCAGTGGGTGGTCACCGGACAGAAGGTGTGGACCTCAGGCGCCCACGAGGCCGACTGGTGCTTCGTCGTCGCCCGCACCGAACCCGGCTCCACCCGCCACCGCGGCCTCTCCTACCTCCTCGTCCCGCTGGACGCCCCCGGCGTCGAGATCCGGCCGATCGTCCAGCTCACCGGCACCTCCGAGTTCAACGAGGTGTTCTTCGACGGCGCCAGGACCGACGCCGGCCACCTCGTCGGTGCCCCCGGCGACGGCTGGAAGGTCGCCATGGCCACCCTCGGCTTCGAGCGCGGCGTCTCCACCCTCGGCCAGCAGGTCGGCTTCCGCCGCGAACTGGAGGCCGTGATCGACCTGGCCAAGCGGAACGGAGCCGCCGCCGACCCCCTCGTCCGCGACCGGATCGCCCGCGCCTGGACCGGACTGGAGACCATCCGCTTCAACGCCCTCAGGATGCTCGGCGGCGTCGCCTCCGGAGCCCCCGGACCCGAGGCGTCCATCAACAAGATCTTCTGGGCCACCTGGCACCGCGAACTCGGCGAACTCGCCATGGACGTCTGCGGCGCCGACGGCATGCTCGCCGCCGGGGAACCGTACGACCTCACCGACTGGCAGCGCCTCTACCTCTTCTCCCGCGCCGACACCCTCTACGCCGGCTCCAACGAGATCCAGCGCAACATCATCGCCGAGCGCGTCCTCGGCCTGCCCAAGGAGGCCCGCCCGTGACCGGCACCCCACCCCCGTACGTCCCCGGCCACGGACTCCTCGCCGGCCGCGCCGCCGTCGTCACCGCCGCGGCGGGCGCCGGCATCGGCGGCGCCACCGCCCGCCGCCTCCTGGAGGAGGGCGCCCGGGTCGTGATCTCCGACGCCCACGCCCGCCGCCTCAAGGAGACCGAGGCCGAACTGGCCGCCGGGTTCGGCGCCGACCGGGTGGCCGCCCTGCCCTGCGACGTCACCGACGAGACCCAGGTGTCCGCCCTCCTCGACCTCGCCGAGCAGCGGCACGGACGCCTCGACATCGTCGTCAACAACGCCGGACTCGGCGGCACCGCCGACCTCGTCGACATGACCGACGAACAGTGGGACAAGGTCCTCGACGTCACCCTCAACGGCACCTTCCGCTGCACCCGCGCCGCCCTGCGCCGGATGAAGGCCGCCGGCGCCGGCGGCGTCGTCGTCAACAACGCCTCGGTGATCGGCTGGCGCGCCCAGAAGGGCCAGGCCCACTACGCCGCCGCCAAGGCCGGCGTCATGGCCCTCACCCGCTGCGCCGCGCTGGAGGCCGCCGCGTACGGCGTCCGCGTCAACGCCGTCTCCCCGTCCCTCGCCATGCACCCCCACCTGGTGAAGGTCACCACCCCCGAACTCCTCGAGGAGCTCACCTCCCGCGAGGCGTTCGGCCGGTACGCCGAGCCGTGGGAGGTCGCCAACGTCATCGTCTTCCTCGCCAGCGGGTACTCGTCCTACCTCACCGGCGAGGTCCTCTCGGTCAGCAGCCAGCACCCGTGAGACCGGCGCCCGAGCGGCGCCGCGAACTCCTGGACACGGCCGCCGAGGTGTTCGCCGCCCAGGGGTACGACGCCACCACCGTCCGCCGGATCGCCGACGCGGCCGGACTCCTCGCGGGCAGCCTCTACTACCACTTCGACTCCAAGGAGTCGATGCTCGACGAGATCCTCTCCGGCTTCCTCGACGACCTGTGGACCCGGTACGACGGCGTGCTCGCCGCCGGCCTGGGCCCCCGGCAGACCCTGGAGGCCCTCGTCACCGAATCGTTCCGGGAGATCGACCGGCACCGTGCCGCCGTCGCCATCTACCAGAAGGAGTCCGGGCAGCTGCGGGACCAGCCGCGCTTCGGCTATCTCGCCGACGCCCAGCGGCGGTTCGAGCACGCCTGGCTCCGCACCCTGGAGTCCGGCGCGGCCTCCGGGGACTTCCGCACCGACCTCGACGTCCGGCTCACCTACCGCTTCGTGCGCGACACCGTCTGGGTCGCCGCGTCCTGGTACCGGCCGGGCGGCCAGCACAGCCCGGAGGAGATCGCCCGCCAGTACCTCTCGATGGTGCTGGAGGGCATCGCCCTCCGTGACGGACAACGGACGCACGAACCGTACGAATGAGGAGTCACCATGCCCGAGGCATACATCGTCGAAGCCGTCCGCACCCCGGTCGGCCGGCGCAACGGCGGACTGTCCGCCGTCCACCCGGCCGACCTCGGCGCGCACGCCCTGAAGGCCCTGATGGACCGCTCGGGCGTCGACCCGGCGGCCGTCGAGGACGTCGTCCTCGGCTGCCTGGACACCGTCGGGCCGCAGGCCGGCGACATCGCCCGCACCTGCTGGCTGGCGGCCGGACTGCCCGAGGAGGTGCCGGGCGTCACCGTGGACCGGCAGTGCGGCTCCTCCCAGCAGGCCCTGCACTTCGCCGCCCAGGGCGTCCTCTCCGGCACCCAGGACCTGGTCGTCGCCGGCGGTACGCAGAACATGTCGATGATCCCCATCGCCTTCGCCAGCCGCCAGGCGGCCGCCCCGCTGGGCCTCACCGAGGGCCCCTACGCCGGCTCCGCGGGCTGGCGGGCGCGCTACGGCGACCAGCCGGTCAACCAGTTCCACGGCGCCGAGCTGATCGCCGAGAAGTGGGGCATCTCCCGCCGGGACATGGAGGAGTTCGCGCTCCGCTCGCACCGGCGGGCGATCCGCGCCATCGACGAGGGCCGCTTCGACCGCGAGATCGTCCCGTACGGCGACGTCACCACCGACGAGGGCCCGCGCCGGGACACCTCCCTGGAGAAGATGGCCGGACTCAACCCGGTCGTGGAGGGCGGACGGATCACCGCCGCCGTCTCCTCCCAGGTCTCCGACGGCGCCTCCGCCATGCTGCTCGCGAGCGAGCGGGCCGTGCGCGAGCACGGCCTCACCCCGCGCGCCCGCATCCACCACCTCTCGGTGCGCGGCGAGGACCCCATCCGGATGCTGTCCGCGCCGATCCCGGCGACGGCGTACGCGCTGAAGAAGGCCGGCATGACCCTCGACGACATCGACCTCGTCGAGATCAACGAGGCGTTCGCCCCGGTCGTCCTGGCCTGGCTGAAGGAGACCGGCGCCGACCCGGAGAAGGTCAACGTCAACGGCGGCGCCATCGCCCTCGGCCACCCCCTCGGCGCGACCGGCACCAAGCTGGCCGTCACCCTGCTCCACGAACTGGAGCGCACCGGAGGCCGCTACGGCCTCCAGACGATGTGCGAGGGCGGCGGCCAGGCGAACGTGACGATCATCGAGCGGCTGTGACACCGTCCGGGTCCGTGGTGCCGTCCGGGTCCGTGGTGTCCTCCTGGTCCGGCGTGCCGGAGACCCGCTGCCAGACCGTGTGATCGCGGAGCCCGCCGCCCGGAGGAAGGCCGCTCCGGGGAACGCCTGCGGCAAGGGCCGGAAGCCGAGCACGTCCCGGTAGAAGGCGAGGCTGCGCTCCAGGTCGGAGACGAACAGGACGGCGTGGTTCAGGCGCTGGACGGGCATGGCGGGGTTCCGTTCGTGGAGAGGGACGTCGTCCGGGAAACGGGTCCGGGGGGGGGGGGGGGCCCCCCCCCCCGGGGGGGGGGGGGGGGGGGCGGGGCGGGGGGGGCGGGCCGCGCCCCGGCCCCCCGCGCCCCCCCC
>NZ_JBHYKM010000093.1:28723-34313 GCF_042741435.1 Streptomyces sp. NPDC058955
GTTGGGGGCGGTCGCCTCCGTCGACTCGCCGCTCGCCCGGTACGGGGGCCCGCCGGGGGGGCCGCCCCCCCCCGGCGCACGTCGTGCGTGCGGCGGCGGTCAGTCCGGGCGGGGCAGCGCGCGGAGCGCCGTCGCCGCCTCGGCCATGATCCGGTCGACGAGCTCGGCGCACGAGGGGAGGTCGTCGATCAGGCCGGCGACCTGGCCCGAGGCCATCACGCCGAGGTCGGTGCGGCCGTCCACCATCGACGCCTTCAGCATCATGGGGGTGTTGGCGGCGAGCAGGATCTGGCTCCAGGTCAGCTCCTTGCCGTGCTTCATCGCCAGGCCGTCCCGGACCATCCCGGTCCAGCTCATGCCGGACTCGCGCCGGAAGGCCGCCGCGTGCCGGACGGCCCGCAGCAGCGACGCGGTCCGGCCCGAGCGTTCCAGCGCGTCGACCAGCTCGCTCCTGAGCATCCGGTGCGGCAGCCCGTCGACCTTCGTGGTGACCGTGACGTCGCCCACCGCCGCCGCCAGATAGCGGGCCTTGACCGCCTCGGGGACGGTCGAGTCGGAGGTGAGCAGGAAGCGGGTGCCCATGGCGACCCCGGCCGCGCCGTAGGCGAGCGCGGCGACCAGGCCGCGCCCGTCGTGGAAGCCGCCGGCGGCGATCACCGGGATGTCCACGGCGTCCACCACCTGGGGGAGGAGGACCGTGGTGGCGACGCTGCCGGTGTGGCCGCCGCCCTCGCCGCCCTGGACCACGACCGCGTCCGCGCCCCACGCGGCGACCTTCTCCGCGTGCCGCCGGGCGCCGATCGAGGGGATCACGACCACGCCGGCGTCCTTGAGGCGGGCGATCAGCTCCCGGGAAGGCGCGAGCGCGAAGGAGGCGACCTTCACGCCCTCGTCGATGATGATCCGGACCCGCTCGGCGGCGTCGCCGGCGTCCGCCCGCAGATTGACCCCGAAGGGCGCGTCGGTACGGGACTTCACCTCGCGCACGGCGGACCGCAGCCCGTCCACGTCCATGGTCGCCGAGGCCAGGACGCCGAGCGCGCCCGCGTTCGCGGCGGCGGAGACCAGGCGGGGTCCGGCGACCCACCCCATGCCGGTCTGCACGATCGGGTGGCGCACCCCGACGAGCGCGGTGAGGGGGGTGGCGATCGTGGTGTCGCTCATCCGCGGACCTCGCGGTCCCGCAGGCCCCGGGGGTCGATCTCCTCGCGGATCAGGCGCAGTTCCTCCGCCGTGGGGTCCCGGGTGTACGGCACCTCCTCCGGTACGGCGAGCACGAAGCCGGTCGCCGCCCGCACCTCCTCGACGGTGACGCCCGGGTGGAGGGAGCGGAGCCGCATGGTGCGGTCCGGGGTCTCGAAGTCGAAGACGCCCAGGTCCGTGATGACGTCCGGGATCCGGTGGTAGCGGGTGGCGGACGGGCCGGCCGCCGCGGCCCGGTCGTAGCCGACGCCGCAGACCATGTCGACGCGCTCGACGAAGACCCGGGGCGAGTGCCGGGGGACCCAGTAACTCGTCGGGTTGTTCAGCGTGTTGACCGGCGCGCCGCGGACGCCGAGGAGCTGGCGCCGGGGCCGCTCCCAGTCGCCGATGCAGCTGATGTTCTGGTTGCCGTGCCGGTCGAGCTGGCTCGCGCCCATCATCACGTGCCGCCGTCCGGTGGCGACCAGGGCCAGGTGCTGCCGGTAGGGCAGCCAGCCCTCCACCACCCCGGGCGCGGCGCCGACCGCCGGCACGTCGCCGATGAGCAGCGCCTCGCCGTCGGTGAGCAGCAGGTCGGGGGAGAAGGTGCGCTTCGCGAGGCGGGCGCCGATCATCGGCACCGTACCCATGGGGCTGGCCAGGACCTCGCCCGCGTCCCGCCACGCCTCGGCGCAGGCCACCACGCAGTACTCGGCGCGGGTGGCCGTGGTGGTCGTGTCGCTGCCGCTCATGCTTCCTCCCCGTGGAACGCCGCCACCGCGGCCTGGTACGCGTCCTCGTCGCCGGAGAGGAACCGGGCGGTGAACTCCCGCCACGCCTCCGGGTCGCGGGCCGCGTCGACGTAGTGCCGCTGGAACGCCTCGTCCCGCTCGTGGTCGGGCGCGCACGAGGTGAAGTGCGCGCCGTTCGGCGTCTCGACGACCCCGTCGACGAACGCCCGCTTGAGCAGCAGCGTCTGCGGCCCGGCGTCCTTCAGCAGCTCGGAGGTCTCCACGATCCGCTCGCAGGAGACGTACGCCGCGTCGGCGGCCTCGCAGAACAGGTCGTCGAAGTACGGGTCGGGGCCCAGGTACTGGCCGTTGCCGTGCGCGTCGGCGCGGTTGAGGTGGACCAGCGCGGCGTCCAGGCGCAGCGCCGGGACGGCGACGAGCTCCTCGCGGTCCCCGTACGGGGAGGTGACGGTCCGCAGCGAGGGGTTGACGGTCATGACGTCCGAGGCGAGCCCGGCCCGGATCGGCATGAAGGGCAGCCGGTGCACGGCCGCCGTGAGCCCCCACATCATCATGGCCTCGTCCAGCTCGACCAGTTCGAACGCGCCGCGCTGCCGGGCCGCGCCGAAGTGCGGCTCCAGCGGGACGGAGTCGAGGGTGGCGAAGGCGGCGACCAGCTTGCGGATCTTCCCCGCCGCGGCGAGCAGCCCGACGTCGGGACCGCCGTACGAGACCACCGTCAGATCGGTGACGTCCGAGCGCAGCAGCGCCCGGACCAGCGCCATCGGCTTGCGCCGGGAGCCCCAGCCGCCGATGCCGATCGTCATCCCGCTGCGCAGCCGGCCGACGACCTCCTCGGCGGTCATCGTCTTGTCCTTGCTCACGACTGCTCCTCCTTCTTCTCGTTGCCGAAGGTGTCGCGGACGCGGTCGGCGACGCCGCTGAGATTGGCCTCGAAGGTGAAGCCCTGCTCGAAGCGGTAGCTGCGCCGGACGTCCACCGGGTCGATGCCGTTGATCGCGGCCTTGGCGAGCCGGACGAGCCGCCCGTCCTTGGCGGCGATCTCCCGGGCCAGGCCGAGGGCCGCCTCGCGCAGTCCGGCGCGCGGCACGACCCGCCACACCGAGCCGTGCCGGTGCAGCTCCTCCGCCGTGACCGTGCGGGAGGTGTAGTACAGGGCGCGCATCAGGTGCTGGGGGACGAGCCGGGCGAGGTGGGTGGCGGCGCCGAGCGCGCCCCGGTCCAGTTCGGGCAGGCCGAAGGTGGCGTCGTCGGAGGCGACGATCGCGTCGGCGTTGCCGACGAGGCCGATGCCGCCGCCGAGGCAGAAGCCGTGCACGGCGGCGACGACCGGCACCTCGCACTCGTAGACGGCGGCGAACGCCTCGGCGCAGCCGTGGTTGGCGCCGAGGATCGCCTCGGGGCCGGTCGCGCGCTGGAGCTCCTTGATGTCGACGCCGGCGTTGAAGCCGCGGCCCTCGGCGGTCAGGACGACGCAGCGCACCTTCGGGTCGGCGCCGGCGGCGCGGACGGCGGCGGCGAGGTCGTACCAGCCCTGGACCGGGAGGGCGTTGACCGGGGGGAAGTCGACGGTGACGACGGCGATGCCCTCGTCCGGGGCGGAGGTGGAGACACCCATGAGCAGATCAGCTACCTTTCCACCAAACGTTTGTTAGGTGGAAGATAGCAGCGGTACGGCCGCTGCGGGAGGTGTCCCTTGCCCGTGACCATCGATCTGTCCGGCTCCGTCGCCGTCGTCACCGGCGGCACCCGGGGCGTCGGCGCCGGAATCACCCGCGCGCTGCTCGAAGCCGGGGCGGAGGTGGTGACCTGCGCCCGCCGGGCCCCCGGCGAACCCGTCACGGCGGCCGGCCGCACCGCCCGCTTCCTCCCCGTCGACCTGCGCGACCCGGACGCCGTGACCGCCTTCTTCGAGCGGGTGCACGACGAGCACGGGCGCCTCGACACGCTGGTCAACAACGCCGGCGGCACCCCGTACCGGACGCTCGCCGACGGCGACCCCGCCCAGCACGCCCGGGTCCTCGAACTGAACCTCGTCGCCCCGCTGACCGCGTCGCTCGCCGCCCACCGGGTGATGAGCCGGCGGGACGGCGGCGGATCGATCGTCATGGTCGGCAGCGTCAGCGGCACCCGCCCGTCCCCGGGCTCCGCCGCGTACGGCGCCGCCAAGGCCGGCCTGGAGAACCTCGCCCGGTCGATGGCCGTGGAATGGGCGCCGCGCGTCCGGGTCAACACCCTCGTCCTCGGCATGGTCCGCACCGAACTCTCCCACCTGCACTACGGCGACGAGGACGGCATCGCCGCCGTCGGCCGCACCGTGCCGCTCGGCCGGCTCGCCGCCCCCGCCGACGTCGGCGACGCCTGCGTCTTCCTCGCCTCCGACCGCGCCGCGTACATCAGCGGCGCGGCGCTGCACGTCCACGGCGGCGGGGAACGTCCCGCGTTCCTCGACGCCGCCACCGCCAACCACCCCTGAAAGGCTGGACCTTCACATGACCGGACTCTGCGCGGAACGCGTCGTCGTCGTCACCGGAGCGGGCCGCGGCCTCGGGCGCGCCCACGCGCTCGCCTTCGCGGCGGAAGGCGCCAAGGTCGTCGTCAACGACCTCGGCGTCGGGCTCGACGGCACCGGGGGCGGCGCCGGACCCGCCCAGGACGTCGTCGACGAGATCAGGGCGGCGGGCGGGGACGCGGTCGCCCACGGCGGGGACATCGCCACGACGGAGGGGGCGGCCTCGCTGATCGCCGCCGCCGTCGACACGTACGGACGCCTCGACACGCTCGTCAACAACGCGGGCTTCCTCCGCGACCGGATGCTCGTCAACCTCGACGAGGACGACTGGGACGCCGTCATGCGCGTCCACCTCAAGGGCCACTTCCTGCCGTTGCGGCACGCCGCGGCGCACTGGCGCGCCGAGGCCAAGGCCGGTCGTGCGCCGCGGGCGCGGGTCGTCAACACCAGCTCCGGGGCGGGGCTGCTCGGCAGCGTCGGCCAGGGCAACTACGCGGCCGCCAAGGCGGGGATCGTCGGGCTGACGCTGGTCGCGGCGGCGGAGATGGGGCGGTACGGGGTGCAGGTCAACGCGATCGCGCCGGCGGCCCGTACCCGCATGACCGAGGCGGCCTTCGCGGAGGCCATGGCCGCGCCGGAGGGCGCCGCGTTCGACGCGATGGCGCCCGAGAACGTCTCGCCGCTGGTCGTCTGGCTCGGGTCCGACGCCTCGGCGGGGGTGACGGGCCGGGTCTTCGAGGCGGAGGGCGGCCGGATCACGGTCATGGAGGGCTGGCGCCCCGGCCCCACGGCCGACACGGGCGCCCGGCGCACTCCCGCGGAGGCGGGCGACACGGCCCTGAAGCTCCTCGCGGCGTCGACCCCGCCGCACCCGGTGTACGGAGCCCGCTGACTTTCCCTACCCCGTTGTGGGCATACGTTCCGCTACGGGCGGGCACGCGCCGTCCCCAGCCCGTTGTGGGCATGCGTTCCGCCGGGGCGGAACGGGTGGGCACAACGGGACGGCGCCCTTGCCGGCGCCGGAGGCTTCCGCGGCGGGGGCCCCCCCCGGCGGGGGGCCCCCTCCAGGTTGCGGGGGGGGGGGGGGACCCGGGAGGGCCCCCGGGTGGGGGCCGGCCCGTGGCCCCCCCCCCCCCGCCGCCGG
>NZ_JBHYKM010000094.1:0-34259 GCF_042741435.1 Streptomyces sp. NPDC058955
GCGCCCCCGCGCGGGCGCGGGCGCGCCCGGCCCCCCCCGGGGGGGGGGGGGGGGCCCCGCGCGGGGGGGGGGCGGGGCGCCCCCCCGCCCCGGGCGGGGGCCGGTCGGGCGTCCGCGTGGAACGGGGGCCTCAGGCCACGGGCTGACCCTCGGGACCGGGGGCCGGCAGCGAGGCCGTGCCGGAGCTCGATCCGGAGCCGGAAGGGCTCAGCGGCGACAGGCCGGAGGAGGAACTGGCCGACGCGGAACGCCCGTCCGTGCCGTCGGTGGTGGCGGTGTCCGTCACCCCGTCGGTGGTGGTGTCCACCGCGTCGGACGGCGTGTCCGTGTCGGACGGCGAGTCCGACGGCGAGTCCGACGGAGTGTCGGAGGGCGAGTCGGAGGGGGAGTCCGACGGCGACGAGGTGTCCGTCGACGGGCTCGGCGTGGGCGTCGTCACGGTCGGCGACAGCGTGGACGGGCACGGGGACGGCGTGACGCCGCCGCTCGGCGTCGGCGTCTCGCTGCCGGTCACCGTCACGCACGGCGTCGGCGAGGTCGGGGTGACCGACGGCGAGGTGGACGACGTGGACGGGGACGCGGACGTCGTGGTCGGCGTCGGCCGGGGCGGCGGCGGGGTCGGCTTGTCGTGCCGACCGGTGTCGCCGTGCTTCCGCGCGAACCAGGCGTCGTCCTCGGGGTCGTACACGACGAACACGTTCACCACCGTCACCGACGGCGCCACCACCACGACCTGGGAGGCGTTGTAGCTCGGCCACGGGGTGCCCGTGGTGCGCGGTTCCTTCTGCGCCACCGGCTCGGTCAGCGGATTGCCGCAGGCGCACCGCACCCGGGGCACGCCCCGGCCGTCGACGAGGACGGCCGTCCCCGCCTGGAGGACCGCCTGGTACGCGGTGGCCTCGCCGTTCCGGTAGCCGTGGTTGGTCACCCGGGTGTCCACCCGGAGCTGGAGCGGGGTCAGGGAGCGGAGGTAGCCCGGCACCGCGTTCGCCTCCAGGCCGAGGACCTTCGCGAAGGCGTCGTTCTTGGCGGGTTCGGCGGCGAGGTAGCGGACCTGCTGCTCGACGTTGCAGCTCGCCGACGCGCGCGTGCCGCCGTACAGGCCCGGCGTGGAGCCCGAGACCTGCGGTGTCGCGGCCTCGGCCGTACCGGTCCGCGGCGGCAGCGAGGCGGCCCCGGACGTGCTGTCCGCGCGGGCGGTGGAGGCCGTGAAGGGGTCGGGCCCGGAGGCGGAGGTGTTCTGCAGGAAGACCTCCCCGCTGCCGCCGGACCCGGCGGTGTCGCCCTTGTCGTCCGACCGGCCGACGAGGAGCACGGTGAGCGCGGCGGCCGCGACGACGACGGCGGTGAGCGAGGCGACCTTCGGCACCGAACGCCACCACGGCGTCCCGCCGCCCTTGCCGCCGCCGGGACCGCCGCCCTCACCCCCGCCTCCGCCGCCCCCGCCCCCGCCTCCGCCCCCGCCGCCGTCGTGCGGCGGCTCGGGCGGGGACGGGGGGCCGGCGACCCCGGGGCGGGTGGCCTGGCCGGAGAGCGGCCCCGAGGGCGGTCCCGTGGGCGGACCGGTGGGAGGGACCGACGGTGGGCCGGAAGGCGGCGGCGGTGAAGTCACGTTCTGTCCCTTTCTTCCGTTCGGCGCCATTCTGGGCGCCGGACGCGCACCCCGCACCCGCACACGGAGTCAGTCGGTCCGCGCGTGTTCCACCGTGCAGGTGGTGGTGTTCGCGGGGCACCAGTGGGTGCGGCCTCCGACGAGGCGGAGCTGGAGGTCGGCGTCGGCCATGCCGGCGCGGTCGAGGGCGGCGCGGAGCGCGCCGGGGGCCGGCTGGGGCGGGAGGCCGAGGACGTCGATGAGGACGACGCCGTTGCGGGCGTCGACGGAGGCGATCTGCCAGGCGCCGGCCGCGGCCCAACGGTCGGCGACGGGGCCCGCGTCGGCGGCCAGGGCGCGGTCGCGGGCGACCGCGAGCGTGCCCGTCGTGAGGGGGACCGCGACGAGGAGCACCACCGCCGCCACCGCGACGAGGGTCCGGCCGTGGAACGCCCCGACCGTGAGGCCGGCCGCGCGGCCCGCGTCGCGGACCCGGTAGCCGAGGAAGACGAGGGTGCCGGTGGCGACGATCGCGGCGACGTTGGTCGCGAAGAGCAGCGCGGACTCCCCGGCGTCGTGGTAGCGCCCCACCGCGATCAGCAGTCCCGTGACGGCCAGCGGCGGGACCAGCGAGATGGCGATGGCGACGCCCGGCAGGGCGTCGGAGATGTCGGTGCGGACGAGGGCGAACGCGCCGACGGTACCGGTGGCCAGGGCCGCGAAGAGGTCGATCAGACGCGGGCTGATCCGGGAGGACACCTGGCTGTTGGTGGCGAACGCGTCCGGGGGCGAGACGATCCAGCCCAGCAGCATCCCGATGCACACCACCGCCACCGCGCCGCCGAACACGAGCAGCGCGCTGCGCACCACGTGCGGCCGGTCCGCGAGGACCAGGGCCAGCGCGGTCCCGAGGATCGGCGTCATCAGCGGGGCCACGATCATCGCGCCGATGACGGTGGCGGTGGAGTCGCCGACCACGCCGGCGCCCGCGATGACCGACGCCAGCACCAGCAGCACCCAGAACCGGGAGGAGCTGGGACTGCGCCAGTCGCGTTCGATGAAGAGCGAGTCGGCCATCCGGCGGGCGGCCGCCGCGTCGACCTTCCCCAAAGCGGCGGCCTTTCGACGAGGGGTGGACATCGGTCGGGGCGCCGGTCAGGCGAGCAGCTTCGCCTTGGCCCGCTCGTACTCGGCGTCGCTGAGCGCGCCCTTCTCCTTCAGCTCGGCGAGCCGGGCCAGTTCCGCCGCGCCGCCGCTTCCGCCAGAGGTGCCGGCGGCCTTGCGGACGTACTCCTGGAATGCGGCCTCGGACGCCCTGGCCTGCTGGACGTCGCGCCGGGTCATGCCGGTGCCGCGCGCGATGACGTACACGAGCACGCCGAGGAAGGGCAGCAGGATGCAGAAGGCCAGCCAGCCCGCCTTGCCCCAGCCGCTCAGCTCGTGGTCCCGGAAGATGTCGGTGACGATCCTGAACAGCAGGAAGAACCACATGATCCACAGGAAGAACCAGCACATGGTCCAGAACACGTTCAGCAGCGGGTAGTCGTCCACGTCGCCTCCGGCTCGCCTCGGCCCGATGTCCGTTTCCGGAAGTATCGGATGATCCGGTGCGGGGCGCGATTCGGGCCGGATCCGGTCTCTGGTCCCGCCCCCGGTGCCGTGCTACGAAGAGGCATGCCAGCAGCTCAGGAGTTCTCCCGGGACGTGTACGACGCCGTCGTCGTCGGCGGAGGCCACAACGGCCTCGTCGCCGCCGCCTATCTGGCCCGCGCGGGCCGCTCCGTCCTCGTCCTGGAACGGCTCGGGCGCACCGGGGGAGCGGCGATCTCCACCCGGCCGTTCGCCGGGGTCGACGCCCGCCTGTCCCGCTACTCGTACCTGGTGTCCCTGCTGCCCGACACGATCGTCCGCGAGCTGGGGCTGCGCTTCGCCGTGCGGAAGCGGACCGTCTCCTCGTACACGCCGGTGGAGCGCGGCGGGCGGCCCACCGGGCTGCTGGTCGGCGGGGAGCGCACCCGCGACTCCTTCGCGGCGCTGACCGGATCGGACCGCGAGTACGAGGCCTGGGAGGCGTTCTACGGCCGGATCCGGACGGCGGCCGGGCGGATCTTCCCGACCCTGACCGGGCCGCTGCCGACCCGGGACGAACTGCGGGCCAGGGTCGGCGACGACGCGACCTGGCGGATGCTGTTCGAGGAGCCCATCGGCGCCGCGATCGAGCGGCACTTCGCCGACGACCTGGTCCGCGGCGTCGTCCTGACCGACGCCCTCATCGGCACCTTCGCCGGCGCCCACGATCCGTCCCTGGCGCAGAACCGCTGCTTCCTCTACCACGTCATCGGCGGCGGCACCGGCGACTGGGACGTGCCCGTGGGCGGCATGGGCGCCCTGACCGACGCGCTCGCGGACGCGGCGCGCGGCGCGGGCGCGGAGCTCGTCACCGGCCACGAGGCGATCCGCGTCGACACGGACGGCGAGATCGCGGAGGTCGCCTTCCGCACCCGGGACGGCGAGGGGACGGTCGCCGCCCGCCAGGTGCTGGTGAACGCCTCGCCGCAGGCCCTCGCCGCCCTCCTCGGCGAGACGCCGCCCGCCCCGGCGGAAGGCTCCCAGCTCAAGGTCAACATGCTGCTGCGCCGGCTGCCGAGGCTCCGCGACCGGGCCGTCGACCCGCGGCAGGCGTTCTCCGGGACCTTCCACGTCGCCGAGGGGTACGCCCAGTTGGAGGCCGCCCACGCGCAGGCCGCGGCCGGCCGGCTCCCCGCCGCGCCGCCGTCGGAGATCTACTGCCACTCCCTGACCGACCCGTCGATCCTCGGACCCGGGCTCGCCGCCCGGGGTTACCAGACCCTGACCCTCTTCGGACTCCACACCCCGGCCCGGCTGTTCCCCGCCGGAGCCGCCCACGACACGACCCGCGACGCCCTCCTAGAGGCCACCCTCGCCGAGCTCGACGCCCACCTCGACGAACCGATCGCCGACTGCCTGGCGGTCGACGAGGACGGGCGGCCCTGCGTCGAGGCCAAGACCCCGCTGGACCTGGAGCGCGACCTGCGCCTGCCGGGCGGTCACATCTTCCACCGCGACCTGTCCTTCCCGTACGCCGACGGCACGACGGGACGGTGGGGAGTGGAGACCGCCCACCCGAACGTGCTGCTGTGCGGCGCCGGGGCGGTGCGCGGCGGCGGGGTCAGCGGCATCCCGGGGCACAACGCGGCGATGGCCGCGCTCGGCCGCTGACGGACGACGGGTCAGGACGGGCCGGGGGCCCGGCATCCACGCGGCGGCGGCGGCCTCCGGCGGGCTGTAATGGCCCAGTAACGGCCCCTTCCTAGGGTGCGGGCATCCCGTACCTCCCCCCGGAAGGGTGCCACCCATGTCCCTGTCCCGACCGCCGAGGCGCAGACGTGCCGTGTGGGCGGCGGCCACGCTGTCCGCCGCCGCGGCCCTGCTGACCAGCCCGGTGCCCGCGCTCGCCGACCCCGCACGGGCGGACGCGACGGCCGCCGACGTCGACGCCGCGCTCACGCAGGCCGTCCAGGACGGCGGCGAAGCCTCCTTCTTCGTCGTCCTGGAGAGCCGGGCCGACCTGGCCGCCGCCAGAAAGCAGACCTCGCACGCGAAGGCCGCCACGGCCGCGTACACGGCGCTGAAGGAGACCGCGCGGGAGAGCCAGCGCCCCCTCGGCTCCTTCCTCGACAAGAGGAAGGTCGGCCACCGGGACTACTGGATCGCCAACGCCGTCCAGGTCACCGGCGGCCGGGAACTCGTCGCCGAACTCGCCCGGCGCGACGACGTCGAGCGGCTCGTCCTCGCGCGGACGTACGCACTGGACGACGTCGAGGCGGCCGGCGGCGAGGTCACCGCGGCGCGCACCGCCTCCTCCGCCACCGGCGACGCCACCCCCGAGTGGGGCGTCCGGGACATCAAGGCCGACCAGGTGTGGGCGGAGTACCAGAACCGCGGCGAGGGCATCGTCATCGCCAACGTCGACTCGGGCGTGCAGTACGACCACCCCGACCTCGTCGCCGGCTACCGCGGCAACAACGGCGACGGCAGCTTCACCCACGACTACAACTTCTACGACCCGTCCGGGACGTGCGCCACCAGCACCACCCCGTGCGACAACAACGGCCACGGCACCCACACCATGGGCACGATGACCGGCCGGAACGGCATCGGCGTCGCCCCGGGCGCGAAGTGGATCGCCGCCAAGGGCTGCGAGTCGTCCCAGTGCTCGGACGCGAACCTGCTCGCCGCCGGCCAGTGGATCCTCGCGCCGACCGACCGCGACGGGCAGAACCCGCGCCCCGACCTCGCCCCGAACATCGTCAACAACTCCTGGGGCGGCGGCGAGACGACGTTCTACCAGGACATCGTCGAGGCCTGGAAGGCCGCGGGCATCTTCGAGGCCTTCGCGGCCGGCAACGACGGCGACGGCACCACCTGCTCCACGACGGCCGCGCCCGGCGCGCAGGCACCCGCCTACGGCGTCGGCGCCTACGACGCCAAGGGCAGGATCGCCTCCTTCTCCGGCTTCGGCCCGTCGCCGGTCGACGGCTCCGCCAAGCCCAACATCGCGGCGCCCGGCGTCGACATCACCTCCACGTGGCCGGGTTCGGCGTACCGGGCCAGCTCCGGTACGTCGATGGCGACCCCGCACGTCGCCGGCGCCGTCGCGCTCCTGTGGTCGTCCGCCCCGTCACTGATCGGCGACGTCGACGAGACGCGCAGGCTCCTCGACGAGGCCGCCGTCGACGTCGACGACACCCACTGCGGCGGCACCGCCGGCATGAACAACGTGTGGGGCCAGGGCAGGCTCGACATCCTCGCCGCCGTCGACAGGGCCCCGCACACCGCCGTCACCGTCACCGGCAAGGTCACCGACCGGGCCACCGGCGCCCCGCTGCAGGGCATCACCGTCCGGGCCGTCGACGCCGCCACCGGCGAGCGCACCGTCCGCACCGGCGCCGACGGCGGCTACCGCATGGCGTTCACCCCCGGCACGTACGACTTCACGCTCAGCGGCTACGGCTACGCGCCGAAGACCCTCACCGGCGTCGAACTGACCACCGGCGAACCGCTCACCCAGGACATCGCCCTCACCGCGCTGCCCGCCCACGCCGTCACCGGCACCGTCCTCGACGTCACCGGCAGGCCGCTCGCCGGCGCCACCGTCCAGGTCACCGGCACCCCGGTCGGCACGGTCACCTCCGGCGCCGACGGCACGTTCACCCTGCCGAAGGTCGCCGAGGGCACCTACCCGCTGACCGTGACGCCCACCGAGCCGGTCCTGTGCAACGGCGAGTCCACCACGAGCCTGACCGTCGACGGCGCCGAGACCCGCACCGTCCGCCTCCCGGCCCGCTCCGACGCCTCCGGCACCACCTGCGCCCCGGCCGCGTACTCCTGGATCCCCGGCTCCACCAAGGTCGCGCTCAGCGGCGACGAGGACGCCGAGACGATCGCGCTGCCGTTCCCGGTCACGCTGTACGGCGTCCCGTACACCAGCGCCTCCGTCACCACCGACGGCCTGGTGAACTTCCTCGAACCGCGCGTCGGCGACTACGCCAACACCGCGCTGCCCGAGTCCGCCAAGCCCAACGGCATCGTCGCCCCGCTCTGGGACGACCTGACCCTCGACAAGAAGTCCAGCGTGCAGACGGCCACCACCGGCACCGCCGGCGCCCGCAGGTTCGCCATCGTCTGGAACGACGTCCTGTTCGCCGACGGCAGCGGCACCCGCACCACCTTCGAGGCGGTCTTCGACGAGGCCACCGGCGCGATCACCTTCCAGTACCGGTCCGTCCCGGGCAACGGCTCCTCCGCCACCGTCGGCATCGAGAACCAGACCGGCACCGACGCCCTCCCGTACGCCTACGACCAGGCCGTCCTGACGGCCGGTTCGGCGATCCGATTCGCGCAGGAAGCGAAGTGACGAGCATGCGCACCCCCACCCCCCGACGCGCCCTGGCGCTCGCCTCCGCCCTCGTCGCGGCGGGACTCGCCCTGACCACGGCGCCGCACGCGCTGGCCGCCGACGACGCGGGCACCACCGCGATCACGCTCACCGCCGAACAGGCGCGGACGCTGGCCGAGCACGTGAACGTCGACGTGTACGGCGACGCCCTGTCCACGACGGACGACACGGCCGCCACCGACGCGACCACCGACGCGACCTCCGGCACGGCCGCCGCCACCGCCCCCGTCACCTTCACCAAGAGGTCCACGCTGGAGGGCGTGCGCGGCGTCGCCGCCACCGTCCCGGCCGGCGCCGACGGCGGCTACTTCACCGTGCACAGCCTCGGCAACGTCCAGCTGCACCGGGCCGACGGCTCCACCGCCTGGGCCCGCACCAACGGATCGCTGTACACGGACTGGCAGGTCAAGCCGCTGAGGGCGTACCAGGTCGAGCCCTACCCGGCGCGGATCCTGATGGGCTACAACGCGGTCTCCCCGTTCACACCCAACTCCGACCAGGGCTTCGACACCGCCGACCTGACCGGCGACGGCACGCCGGACCTCGTCCTCACGGCGAGCGTGGGCGCGAGCCCGTACCGGCCCTTCACCTCGCCCGGATCGACGCTGCCCACCGGCACCTTCGTGACGGTCCTCGACGGCGCGACCGGCACCACCCTGTGGTCGAAGCTGTACGCGAACGCCTCCCTGGTCAAGGTCGTCGACGGCACCCTGCTGATCGCCGACGCGCCGCGCCTCAACCAGAACGCGCCGCAGACCCGGACGGCCACCCTCACCGGCATCCGCTTCTCGTACGCCGACGGCGCGCTGACCCCGGCCACGACTTGGACGTACGACACCGGCACCACCGCCGCCGCCACCTGGGCCGCCCTGGAGGCCGTCGGCGGCGGCAAGGTCGCCGCGGTCTGGGACCTGCGCAAGACCTCCACGACCGCCGCCCGCGGACGCACCCTCGTCCTCGACACCGCCGACGGCTCGGTCACCTGGCAGACGGACAGCGCCCTCTACGGACGCCAGCTGCGCCTGGACGCGGCCCGCGGCCGGATCGTCGCCGTGGAACAGGCCGACACCAGCGACGGCATGCGGTACGAGGTCGCCGCCTACGCCCTGGCGGACGGGACGCGCACCACGCTCGACACCCGGGTCAACGCCCTGCCCACCGCCCTCACCGTCGGCGACGCGGCCACCGGCGGCGGCACCGAGTACGTGGTCGCCGAGTCCACCTTCGCCCCCTCCTTCTACGTGAACGCCGCCACGATCCGGGTCCTCGACGGCTCGGACGGCGCCACGGCCCGTTGGACGTACACCACCAAGCGCGGCGCCGCCAACTACGCCGACGGGCCCAGCACCTGGAGCCTCGCCGTCAAGGGCGGCACCCTGGTCGCCGCCGCCCAGGACGACACGGGCCTGGGCACCGGGGCCAACCCGGGCGGCCAGCGGTACGGCTCGCTGACCGCGTTCACCGGCAACGGCAAGGTCAAGTGGCGGCACTCCGGCGTGGAGGCGTCACCCCTCTCCCAGCAGGTCTACTCCGCCGACGGCTCCGACTACGTCCGCGTCGTCGACCAGCAGCAGAACATCCGCGAGTACAGCCTCGGCAACGGCGGACAGAAGCGCCTGACCCCGCTCCAGGGCGACCTCAGCCACGGTCGGGCCGCGGACTTCGACGGCGACGGCAAGGACGACGTCGTGGTCGGCGGCTCCTCGAACGGGGTGTGGGCCTACTCCGGCACCTCGCTGGTCGACGGTGCGCCGAAGCAGCTGTGGCGGGCCACGGTCGCCGGCGAGGTCCACGCCCTCGCCACCGGTGACGTGAACGGCGACGGCACGCCGGACGTCGCCGTCGCCGCGGACACCGCCACCACCGTCCTCGACGGCAGGACCGGCGCGACCCTCACGACCGTCGACGGCGGCGGGACGTACGTCCGCTCGGTCACCGTCGCCGACGTGACGGGTGACGGCAGGGCCGAGATCCTCGTCCCGACCGACGCCCTGCGCGTGTACGACGCGAGCGGCGCGCAGCTGTGGTCCTACTCCGCTCCGGCGGCCGAGGGCGAGGTCGTCTTCTCCGACACGGTCGTCTCCGGCGGGCGGGTGCACACGCAGTACAGCACCCTGGGCGCGTTCAGCGCCTCCGACGCGGTCGCGAACGGCGTCGCCCTCGACGGCGCGACGGGCGCCGTGCGGTGGACCGCCGACCCGGTGGCCCCGGCCCGCGCGGCCGACGGCAAGCTGCACGGCGCCGTCCTCGACCACGGCGTCTTCGCCTCGCCGGGCATCCCGTACGCGGACGGGAACGCGGTCGTCCACACCTGGATCATCAAGGCGGACCCGACGACCGCAGGCGACGTCTCCACCGCCACCCCGCGCGTCGTCATCGAGATCCGCGACGGGCGCACCGGCGAGCTGCTGCACCAGTTCGTCGGCGGCAGCCCCTTCTCGCACGGAAACTACTTCACCGACGGCGCCACCACCCCGCTGTACCAGCTCAGCTTCGGTGTGTTCAACGGCTTCGGCGCCGACGGCGCCCGGACCTACAGCTCGGTGACGCTGCCCCTGCGCACCGCGCAGTTCATCGACGGCCCCGGCGGACGCAAGCTCGTGGCCGGCGGCACCGAGGCCGGACTGGCCGCGTACGACCCGTCGGTGCTCACCAGCGGCGGCATCTTCCAGTCCAGCAACGGCGGCGCCACCCTCATGGGCGGCCGCGGCTACGTCGCCGCCGACCTGGACGGCGACGGCGACGACGAGATGGTGTCGCTCAACCACGACCACTTCGGCGTGAACCGCGCGGCCGAACTCCTCGGCGGCGGAGTGCTGTCCCTGAACAACGCCATCCACCAGATGACGGTGTTCACCCTGTCCTGACCCGCACCGGGCTCCCACCGGACCCCCTGGGCCATGCCCGGGGGGTCCACGCGCGCGTGCGCGCGTGCGACGTTGCCGGAGGCCGGTACCGGAGACGGCGCCAGCCTGCCGGAGACGCGCCTGACGCGTGAGCGCCGCCATGTGGCTCAATCGCGGCGGAGAACACGCCGTCCGGGACGGCGGACCGGTGGGGATCGGCCCGGGGGCAGCGCCTGTGGGGGCTCCTCTGCGCGCTGCTCGGCCTGCTGGCCCTGGGCGGCGCGGCCGCGCTGGGCGCGGCGCTCCCCGGACTGATCGACGCCGAGCGCGGCTACCTCGACGCCGTGCCCTGCGCGGCCCGGGAGCCGGTGCCGGACGGTGCTGCGGACTGCCTGCGCACACTGCGGGGCACGGTGGACTCCGCCCGCGAGGCGCGCTCCGGCAGGACCGACGTGCTCCGTGTGCGGCTGCGTCCTCCCGTTCCGGCCGCGCTGAACCGGCCGCTGGACCTGCGCACGACGGGCGAGCTGGCGGCCGCGGTCGCGTTCATCGGCGCGTACGGCGGCGGGGGGGGGGGGGGGGGGGGGGGGGTGGGGGGGGGGGGGGGGGGGGGGGGGGGGGGGCCCCGCCCCGCCCCCCCCCCGGCCGGTGCGGGCGCGGGTCGGCTTCGGCCCGGCGAAGACCGCCGGCGTGCTGGGCGTCCCGTTCCTGCTGGGCGTCGTCATCGGGAAGATCTGGGAGGGCTCGACGACCGTCCTGGTCACGGCGGCCGTCTCCGCGGTGGTAGCGGTCCAGGCCACGGTCTTCGCCCTCCGAATCGACCGCCCGCAGGCCGCTTCCGCCGACCGCCCGCCCGCGGGACCCGCGGAGGCCGTCACCTGATCGAGCGGAGGAAGGCGCGGGTCCGCTCGTGTCCGGGTGCGTCGAGGAGGGCGTCCGGCCGGCCGGATTCGAGGACGCGGCCCCGGTCGAACATCAGGACGCGGTCGGAGACGTCGCGGGCGAAGCCCATCTCGTGGGTGACGCAGAGCATCGTGATGTCGGTGCCGGCGGCGACGTCCCGCAGCACGTCCAGGACCTCCGCCACCAGTTCGGGGTCGAGCGCCGAGGTCACCTCGTCCAGGAGGAGGAGGTCGGGGCGCATCGCGAGGGCCCGGGCGATGGCGACGCGCTGCTGCTGGCCGCCGGAGAGCCGGGTGGGGTGGGCGTCCTCCTTGTCGGCGAGCCCGACGAGGCCGAGGAGGTCCCTGGCACGGGCGGCGGCCTCGTCCCCGTCGAGGCCCAGGACGTGCCGGGGCGCCTCCATGACGTTCGCGAGGACGCTCATGTGCGGGAAGAGGTTGAACTGCTGGAACACCATCCCGATGCGCCGGCGGCGCGGGGCGAGATGGCTCTCGTCCGCCGGGACGAGTCCGCCCCCGCGGCCGGACGGCATGTGCGAGAACGGCTCCCCGTCCAGGTGGATCACGCCGTCCGTGACCCGCTCCAGGGTCATCAGCAGCCGCAGGATGGTCGTCTTCCCGGAGCCGCTGGGCCCGATCAGGGTGACGCGTTCGCCCGGAGCGACCGCGAGGTCGAGCCCGTCGAGGACGGTGTGCTCCCCGAACCGTTTCGTCACCCCGGCAAACCGGACCTTCTCCGCGGCCTTCACGGAGACGGCCCCGGGCGTGGTGGGTTCAGTGGGCAAGGCGGGCCTCCAGTCGGCGGACGAGCAGGGACGTCGGCCAGCTCGCGAGCAGGAACACGGCGGCGGCCAGGGTGAAGCTCTCCAGATAGGCGAAGTGGGTGCTGCCGAAGGTGCTCGCCTCGCGGACCATCTCGTCCACCGTGATGACCGAGAGGAACGGCGTCTCCTTGAACATCGAGATCGCGTAGTTCCCGAGCGAGGGCAGCACCTTCCGCACGGCCTGCGGCAGGATCACCGCCCGCCACACCCGCCGCCGCGGCAGGGACAGCGCCGTGCACGCCTCCCACTGCCCCTTGGGCACGGCGTCGATCCCGGCCCGGTACACCTCGGACAGGTACGTGGCGTAGTGCAGGCCCAGGACCAGGACGCCGAGCGTCAGCGCGTCCAGGCCCGGCACCAGCACCCACGCGGCGAACAGCTGCACCATCACGGGCGTCGAGCGCACGAACGTGGCCAGCGCGCCGACGGGCAGCGCGATCCACCGGACGCCGGACCGCTGGAGCAGGGCGACGCCGAGGCCGGCGACCACGGCCACGGCGAAGCCGAGCACCGTGGCGAGCAGGGTGACGCCGAAACCGGACAGCACGACGGGCAGCGCGGCACGCGCCGCGTCCATGTCCCACATCACGCGCCACCGCCCGTGGCGCCGAGCCGCGCCCGCGCCCGCCGCTCCAGCGCGTTCATGCCCGCGCCGAGGAGTGCGGCGACGCCGAAGTACACCAGGAGCAGCAGCAGATAGGCGGCGGCCGTGCCGCCCGTCGCGGCGCGCAACTGGTCGACCTGGAAGGTGAGATCGGCGACGGTGACCAGGGACAGCAGCGGTGTCGCCTTGAGCAGCTGGATCAGCAGGTTCTTGAAGGGCGGGATCATCAGCGCGTACGCCTGTGGCAGCAGGATCCGCCGCAGGCGCAGCCCCGGGCACATGCCCAGCGCGATCGCCGCCTCGGTCTGGGCGGCGGGGACGGCGGCGATCGCTCCCCGCACCACCTCCGCCCCGTACGCCCCGTAGTTGAGGCCGAAGGCGAGCACCCCGCAGGCCAGGGGCTCCAGCCGGAAGCCGAGCATCGGTAGCGCGAAGAACAGCCAGAACAGCTGGACGTACAGCGAGGTGCCGCGCAGGAACTCGACGACGGCACGGGCGCCGCCGCGGACGACGAGGAGGCGCGAGCGGGCGGCCAGGCCCAGGGCGAAGGCGACGAGCAGCGCGAGGGCCGCGCCGAGCCCGGTGGCCTCCAGGGTCACCAGGAGCCCTTCGCCCAGTGCCGGGAGGGACCGGCCCAGCTCGGAGAGGAAGACGGCCATGCCGGAACCCGTCACCCCGCGCACAGATCCGCGGTGCGCAGGGTGCGCGGCGGCACCTCGCGCTCGGTGAACCCGTACCTGCCGATCAGCCGCACGTACCGGGCCGGGTCGCCGGTGATCCGGGCGAGTTCCTCGTCGAACGCCTTCCGCAGCGAGACGGCGCCGGTCCGGAAGACGGCGCCGCCGGGGCTGTACTGCTTCACCCCGTCGACCTCCGGCACGAACGGCTCCAGGACCTCCACGGCCGCGTCCCCGTTGGCGCGGGCGAGCCAGCGCAGCGAGATGCCGGTGAGGGCGAAGGCGTCGATCCGGCCGGCGAGCAGGGCGTCGAGTCCGTCCTGCTGCTTGGCCACCGCCACCACGGAGCCGTCCGGGACGCCCGCCGCCTTCGCGTACGACGTCTCCACGGCGGCCGTCAGGACGCCGACGCGCACCCCTTTCCTCCCCGCGCAGGAGGCCAGATCGCTCAGGCCCTCCGGGTTCCCCCGGCGGACCATGAGCGCGGTGGGGGAGACGAACTCGGGCTCGGAGAAGGCCACTTTGGCGCAGCGTTCGGGCGTGATGGCCATGCCCGCGCTCACCACGTCGAAGCGTCCGGCCAGCAGCCCGGGGATGAGGGAGCCGAACTCGGTGAGCGTGGGCCGGAGTTCGGGGATGCCGAGGGCGGTGAAGATCTCCCGGTGCAGCGTGGGCGCCTCCCCGGCGAGTTCGCCGCCGTCCTGGAAGCCGTACGGGGCCTCGCCGGCGAATCCCACCCGGACGTGGCCCTGCTGCCGCAGCCGCCCCAGCAGGTCCGCGTCCCCGGCGGGGGCGCCGGTGCCGGCCTCCGTCCGGCTGCACGCGGTGAGCAGGACGGGCGCGGCGAGGGCTCCGACGAGGAGGTGTCTGCGGGAGAGCTGCGGGGTCATGGGCGTCCTTTCGCGGGGGAGGGGACGGGAGAGGGGGAGGGTCAGCCGATCGGGGTGGTGTCCCGGGCGGCGATGAACGACGGCCGCCGGACGGGCGCGGCGAACGGCAGCTCCGGCGCGTTCTCGACGCTGTTGAAGACGAGGAAGACGTTGCTCCGGGGGAACGGCGTGATGTTGTCGCCGGAGCCGTGCAGGGCGTTGCAGTCGAACCAGACGGCGGATCCGGCGTCGCCGGTGAAGTGCTCGATGCCGCACGCCTCGGCGAAGGTCGTGAGCGCCTTGGGCGAGGGGATGCCGGCGTCCTGCATGCGCAGCGACCGCTTGTAGTTGTCCTTCGGGGTCTCGCCGGCGCAGCCGAGGAAGGTGCGGTGCGAGCCCGGCATGATCATCAGGCTGCCGTTGGTGGTGTGGTTCGGGGTCAGCGCGATCGACACCGACACGGCCCGCATCAGGGGCAGTCCGTCCTCGGCGTGCCAGGTCTCGAAGTCGGAGTGCCAGTAGAAGCCGCTGGCGCCGAAGCCGGGCTTGACGTTGATCCGGGACTGGTGGACGTAGACGTCGGAGCCGAGGATCTGCCGCGCCCGGTCCACCAGCCGCGGGTCGGCGGCGAGCCGGGCGAACACCTCGCTGATCCGGTGCACTTCGAAGACGGACCGGATCTCCCGCGAGCGCGGCTCGACGATCGACCGCTCGTCCTCGCGGATGCGGGGGTCGGTGACCAGCCGGTCGAGTTCGGCGCGGAGTCCGGTGACCTCGTCGGGGGTGACGAGGGCGTCCTGGGCGAAGAAGCCGTTGCGCTCGTACTCCTCCAGTTCGCGCGGCCAGAAGGGGCCGGGCGTGCCGGGTTCCGACCAGACGACGGGCTCCTTGCGGTAGACGAGGGCCTCCTCGGTTCCGCGGGTGGGGTACGGGTCGACGGGACGGGCGGGAGCGGTGGTCATCGCGGTGCTGGCCTTTCTCGTACGTGCGGGGCGGGGCTGTCGGGGATTCACGCGCGGGGGTTCGGGCGCGGGGGTTCGGGCGCGGGGTTCACGCGCCGGGGTTCAGGCGGCGGGGTTCACGCGTCGCCGGGTTCGGTGAGCAGCGGGTAGACGCCGTTCTCGTCGTGGTCCTCGCGGCCGGTGACCGGCGGGTTGAAGACGCACAGGCAGCGGAAGTCGGCCTTGACCCTCAGGGTGTGCCGCTCGTGGCCGTCGAGGAGGTACATGGTGCCGGGGACGATCGTGTACGTCGTCTCGGTCTCGTGGTCGGTGAGTTCGGCCTCGCCCGCGGTGCAGACGACGGCCTCGACGTGGTTCGCGTACCACATGGCGGTCTCGGTCCCGGCGTACAGGACGGTCTCGTGGAGGGAGAAGCCGACGCGCTCGCGGGCGAGGACGATGCGCTTGCTCTCCCAGGTGCCGGAGGCGGAGCGCACGTGCCGCTCGGTGTTCTCCAGCTCGTCGAAGGTGCGGACGATCACGGCGGTGGCCTTTCGTGCGGGGGTGGTTCAGGCGGTGTGGCGGACGGCGCGGGCGAGGATGCCGAGTCCCTCGTGGAGTTCGTCGTCGGTGACGGTCAGCGGGGGCAGCAGCTTGACGACCTCGTCGCCGGGCCCGGACGTCTCGACCAGGAGGCCGAGTTCGAAGGCGCGCCGGCAGACGGCCCGGGCCCGCTCGCCGTCGGCGAACTCCAGCCCCCACACGAGCCCGCGCCCGCGGGGCGCGGTCCCGGCGCCCAGCTCGCCCAGGGCGGCCTCGACGGTGGCGGCCCGCCGGAGGGTGCGGTCGCGGAGCGTGGTGTCGCGCCAGTAGGTGTCGAGGGCGGCGGTGGCGGTGACGAAGGCGGGGTTGTTGCCGCGGAACGTGCCGTTGTGCTCGCCGGGCTCCCAGACGTCGAGTTCGTCGCGGAACAGGCAGAGGGACATGGGCAGTCCGTAGCCGCTGATGGACTTGGAGAGGGTGACGACGTCCGGGGTGATGCCGGCCTCCTCGAAGGAGAAGAAGTCGCCGGTGCGGCCGCAGCCCATCTGGATGTCGTCGACGATGAGGAGCATGTCCCGGCGGCGGCACAGGTCGGCGAGGCCGCGCAGCCACTCGGCGCGGGCCGCGTTGACGCCGCCCTCGCCCTGGACCGTCTCGACGATGACGGCGGCCGGATGGTCGAGGCCGGAGCCGGAGTCCTCCAGCAGCCGCTCGAACCAGAGGAAGTCCGGGACCCGGCCGCCGAGGTAGTGGTCGTACGGCATCTGCGCCGTGTGGCTCAGCGGCACCCCGGCCCCGGCGCGCTTGCCGGCGTTGCCGGTGAGCGCGAGCGAGCCCAGGGACATGCCGTGGAAGGCGTTGGTGAAGGAGACGACGGTCGTCCGGCCGGTGACCTTGCGGGCGAGTTTGAGGGCCGCCTCGACGGCGTTGGTGCCGGTCGGGCCCGGGAACATCACCTTGTAGGGGAGGCCGCGGGGAGCGAGGACGGTCTCCTGGAACGTCTTTAGGAACCGCCGTTTGGCCGTGGTCGACATGTCGAGGCCGTGGGTGATGCCGTCGCCGCCGAGGTAGTCGAGGAGCGGGCGCTTGAGGGCGGGGTTGTTGTGGCCGTAGTTGAGCGAGCCGGCGCCGGCGAAGAAGTCGAGGAAGGGACGGCCGTGCTCGTCGAACAGGCGGCTGCCCGTGGCGCGTTCGAAGACGGTGGGCCAGGAGCGGCAGTAGCTGCGTACCTCCGACTCGACGGTCTCGAAGACGGTGGGTTCGGTCTCGGCGATGAGCGTCATGCGGGACTCCAGTACGTGGGGGGAGCGGCGGAGTGGGCGGGCCGTGAAGGGGCGGGCGGTGGCGGGGCGGGCGGCCGGCGGGCTCAGAAGGCCAGCGGCGCGATGCGGTGCAGCACCTCGGCCTCGTGGCCGGGGGCCGGGAAGGCGGCGGACGGGAAGAGGACCGTCCGGCGCACCCGGGCACCGTGCCGCCGGGCGTAGGCGGCGAACAGGCGCTCCGACGCCAGGTTGCCGGGGGTGATGGTGGTCTCGACGGCGTCGAGCCGGCACGAGTCCGCGACGCGCTCCGAGAGGTGGTCGAGGAGCGCCCCGGCGATGCCGAGCCCGCGGTGCGCGGCGTCGACGGCGACCTGCCAGACCAGCAGCGTCCCGGGCGCGTCGGGGCGGAGGTAGCCGGTCACGAAGCCCAGCGGCCGTCCGTCCGCGTCGCGGGCGACGGCGGACGTCTCGGCGAAGTCGCGGCACCACAGGAGGTAGCTGTAGGAGGAGTTGACGTCCAGGGTCTCGGACTCCCGTGCGAGCCGCCAGAGTTGGGCGCCGTCGCCGACCCGTGGGCGCCCGACGGTCCATGAGCGGGCGGAGACCGGCGCTTCGTCCCGGACGTGTTCCGGTGCTGTGTGAGCTGGGGTCATGGGCGCCGAAGTTACCCAGCGCAGCGGCGAACTTCCTCGCCCTGCGGGGTTCCGGAAGGACCGGATCCGTGTTATGCCCCGGCGGCTGCGGACCGGCCCTCGGACGATCATCCCGAGAAATGTGGGGGTGCATAGCGGCTGAAACCGGGACAGAGGTTCCGTTCATAACGACGGCATAACACCTTCGATCCGTGCCGCGGCGCCGCCGGAGCGTTATCGGATCGCCGATCAACAGGCCGTTTGGCGGCGCCGGAACCGGTTAGGGATGCCTCGTATGGGGTCGTGTTCACGCAGTGTCACCGCCGCGGCGACGCCCGCCGACCGTCCGGACGCCCGCCGACCGTCCGGACGCCCGCCGACCGTCCGACGCCAGTCGATCGCCGGACGCCCGCCGACCGTCCGGACGCCTGTCGATCGCCGGACGGCCGCCATCCGCAGGCGGAGCCGCCCGGGCCGGACTAGCGTGGGCAGGGTGAGCAGTCGGCTCCCCAGCACCCCGCCCCCCGCCGCCGCACCGGGCACCCCCGGCGCCCCGGGCGGCGACCCTGTCCGGACGGGGCTCCGCGTCGCCGTCCAGGCCCTCGCCGCCGTCGTCGCCGGCTATGTCGCCATGGGCGTCACCGCCGCCCTCGGCCTCTGGGCGGCCGGCGCCGCCGACCTCCCCGGAGGCTTCGCCGCCGTCCTGGCCGCCGTCGTGGTCATGGCCGCCGGCGGCCAGGTCGAGATCACCGGCTCGGCCGGCGCGTTCGCCGGCACCGAGGGCGAACTGACCGCGATGCCCCTCACCGTCACCCTCGTCGGCGCGCTCGTCACCGGCGCCGTCTTCCTCCGCCCGCTGCGCCACCACGCGGTGGCCCGGGCCGGCGACCACGCGGCCCGGGCCGGGGCCGTCGTCGCGCTGTGGCTGGCCGTGCTCGCCGGGCTCTGCGCCGTCGCCCGCCACGACTTCCCCCTCACCCTCGGCGTCGGCGACTCCCAGGAACCCCTCGCCGACCTCTTCGGCGAACTCCTCGACGCGACCGACCCCACCGTCGGCTTCCGCACCGTCGTCGGAGCGACCCTCGGCTACGGCCTCCTGTGGATCCTCGGCGTCCTGCTGGTCGCCCTCCTCGTCTCCCGCCGCAGCGCCCTCCCCGCGCGCGTGCTGCGGTACCAGGAGGCCGTCCGGCCCGCCGCCTCGGCGATGCTCCTGCTGCTGCTCGCGTACGTCGCCGTGGGCCTCGTCATCGGCCTGGTCGTCGCCGCCACCAAGGGGCACGCCGCCGAGACGTTCGCCGTCCTCCTCCTCGGCCTGCCCAACGTCAGCTGGCTCGCCCTCGGCGTCGGCATCGGCGGCTCCTGGGAGGGCACCGTCGAGGGTCCCTTCGGCCTGCCCATGCCGCAGATCCTCGACGCCGTGCTGCGCGGCGGCGACGGCTCCGGCCTGTCCACGGTCGACCTGTCCTCGCTCGCCGCCGAGGACGGACGCGCCTGGTGGCTGCTGCCCATCGCCGCCGTCCTCGTCCTCGCCGCGGCCTTCGTCGCCGCCGTACGCTCCCCGGCCCGGGTCCGGCCCTGGCAGCACGCCCTGCACGTGGGCGTCGCCTTCGCCCTCACCATGCTGGCCGTCGCGCCCCTCACCCTGGTCGAGGCGCGCTTCGGCCTCTCGATCCTCGGCATCGGCGACCTCGCGGCGCTCGGCGGCGAGGTCGTGCTCCGGCCCGACGTGTGGCGCACGGTCGGCCTCGCGCTCCTCTGGGGCCTCGTCGCCGGCTTCCTGGGCGGCCTCCTCGCCACCCGCACCCGCCACCACGGCCAGCTCCCCTCCGAAGACTCCGAAGACTCCGAAGACTCCGAAGACTCCGAAGTCTCCGAGGGCTGACGCGGGTCCCGTCCGAGGACCGCCCGACGCGGGCCACCGCCTGCTCCCCGAGCCGCGCCGCTACTCCCCGAGCCGCCGGAACACCGGCCGCGCCCACCCCGGTGGCTCCGGCGGCGGGCCCGGCGTGCGCTGCCCCGCCCCGGTCACCGCGACCGGACCGCCCGGCACGCGCGCGAGGGCCGCCCGCAGCTCCGCGACGAACTCCAGGCACGTCCCGTACCGCTCCTCCGGCGTCTTCGCCAGCGCCCGCGCGAACACCGCGTCCGCCGCCTCCGGCAGCCCCGGCCGGTGCTCGGCCAGCGGCGGCGGAGGGTCGTACTGCTGCGCCCACAGCACCGCCCAGTCGGTGTCCCGGCGGAACGGCGGCACCCCGCACAGCGTCTCGAAGACCACGCAGGCCAGGCTGTACACGTCACAGCGCCCGTCCACCGGCTTCCCCGAGATCTGCTCCGGCGCCACGTAGTCCAGCGTGCCCACGAACTCGCCCACCGTCGTGAACCCGGTCAGCGACAGCGACTTCTTCGTCAGCCCGAAGTCCGTGAGGTAGACGTGCTCCGGATGCTCCCGGTCGGTGCCCTCGGCGACCAGGATGTTCCCCGGCTTCACGTCCCGGTGCACCAGGTCGTGCGCGTGCGCCGCGTCCAGCGCCGACGCCACCTGGGCCGCGATCCGGCCCGCCGTCGCCGGCGGCAGCGGCCCCTCCCGGGCCAGCAGCGCCACCAGGTCCTGCCCCGCCACGTACCGCATGGCGATGTACAGGACCCCCTCCGTCTCGCCCGCCTCGAAGACCGGCACGATGTGCGGGTGGTCGATCGACGCCGCCACCCGCGACTCGTGCGCGAACCGCTTCCGGAAGGTGTCGTTGCGCGCCAGCTCCGGCGCCAGCAGCTTCAGCGCCACGGTCCGGTCGAGCCGCAGGTCCCGGGCCCGGTACACGACGGCCATCCCGCCGCGCCCGATCTCGGCCTCCACCCGGTAGCCCGCGATCTCCTTGCCGACGAGCCCCGAGGGCCGTCCCGCAGGGAAGCCGGTGTCCCGCGCCCCGCCGGCGCCCGCGCCCGCCATCAGCGCTCGCCCTCCGCGTCGGGCGGCCGGCTCACGACCCGCGTCGGCGGCGGCCCGGCCGCCACCGCCGGATCGACCTGCGGCACCACCTGCGTCGGCTCGTACGCGACCGGCGCCGGCCGCGCCTCCGGCACGGGCTCGGTCTCCGGCGCGGCCCCGCCCTCGGCCCCACCCGAGGGCACGGGCTCGGCTTCGGGCTCGGGTTCGGGTTCGGATTCGGGTTCGCGCGAAGGCTCACGTACAAGCTCCGCTGCCGCCGGGGCCCCGGCCTCCTCGGCCGTCCGGGAGGGCCCCGACGCCGCCGCGTACGTCGTCAGGCCCACCCCGTCGCAGTACACCCAGCGTTCGTGCTCGGCGTCGTACAGCCAGACCGACTCGCCGTCGACGACCATCCCGACCCGCAGCCCGCGCGTGCGCCGTCGGAAGGTCTCCCCGTCCGCCCGGCCCGCCGCCAGCTCCTCCACCGCCCGCCGGTACCGGCCCAGGGCGTCCTCGGCGCGTGCGATGAGCGGGCGCGGGTCGGCCGTCCGGGCGAGCGCGGAACCGGCCGCCGGAGGGTCGTCGGGGACCGTGACCAGCAGCCGTGCGTCCACCCACGCCTGCCAGCCGTTGGAGCACAGCACCCGCCCCCAGTCACCCGTCCGCTCCACCAGCCGCACCGGCAGGAAGGCGTCCAGCGGGACCGTCGGGTAACCCGGGTCGGGCGCCTGCCAGGCGGACAGCCCGCCGCGCGGCACGACGTGCGTCGGCCGGAAGTCGGACGCGTAGCCGGGATCGGATCCAATATCCCTGAGATTGGATCCACTATCCCGGCGATCGGATCCGATGTCCGAAACGGGGTCGGGAACGGTCACAGCCCCACCTCCAGATCGCGGTCAGCGGCGCATGACGACGGGTTCGTGACGGCGCAGCAGCCGGGCCACGGCCAGCCCGAGCGCCAGACAGAGCACGACCAGCATGCCCATGTCGAAGAGCCACGCCGACGCCGTGTGGTCCATCAGCGGATCGGCCGTCTTCTCGCTCGGCGCCACCGCCCCGATGTCGATGGTCGCCCCCATCGCGGCGAACGCCCACCGCGACGGCACCAGCCAGGCCAGCTGCTCAAGCACCGGGGTCCCGCGCACGTTCAGCAGCGCCCCGCAGAACACCACCTGGACGATCGCGAGGAGGACGAGCAGCGGCATCGTCACCTCCTCCTTGCGGACCAGCGCCGACACCAGCAGGCCGAGCATCATCGCGGTGAAGGCCAGCAGGGCGACCGCGAGCGTGATCTCGATCAGCGGGGGCATCAGCACGCCCTTGCCGTCGGGCACGTTGAGCGGCACGCCGACCAGAGCGACCAGGGTCAGCACGACCGCCTGGACGACGGTGACCGTGCCGAGGACGACGACCTTGGAGGCGAGGTAGGCGGAGCGGGACAGGCCGACGGCTCTCTCCCGGCGGTAGATCGTGCGCTCCTTCACCAGCTCGCGGACCGCGTTGGCCGCGCCGGTGAGCACCCCGCCGACGCACAGGATGAGCAGCACGTTGAGGGTGGACTCGGGGCCCAGGCTGCCCTCGGAGAGGGCCCGGGCCATGGCGCCCATCACGAACGGCAGGGCGACCATGATGGCGAGGAAGGTGCGGTCGGCGGCGAGCGCGGCGGTGTAGCGCCGCACCAGGGTGCGCAGCTGCCCGCCCCAGCTCTGCGGCTTCGGCGGCGGCGCCTGGGCGGCGGCGGGCGCTCCCGCGGCCCCGTCGCCGGCCACGGGCGCGTACGGCCGGACCGTCGCGTCCTCGATGTACCGCCGGTGGAAGCGGGAGTCCCGGTACTGCCCCGCCCAGTCCCGGTCCCGTTCCGTCTCGAAGGCCTCGAACGCCTCCGGCCACTGGTCGAAGCCGAAGAAGGACAGGGTGTCGCCGGGCGGCCCGTAGTAGGCGACCCGGCCGCCGGGGGCGAGCACCAGGAGCCGGTCGCAGACGTCCAGGCTGAGCACGCTGTGGGTGACCACGACGACCGTGCGGCCGTCGTCGGCGAGCCCGCGCAGCATGTGCATCACCGAGCGGTCCATGCCCGGGTCGAGGCCCGAGGTCGGCTCGTCGAGGAAGAGCAGGGACGGCTTCGTCAGCAGTTCGAGGGCGACGCTGACCCGTTTGCGCTGCCCGCCGGAGAGGCTGTGGATCGGCTGGTCGGCCCGTTCGGCGAGCCCCAGTTCGCCGATCACCTCCGCCACGCGCGCGTGCCGCTCGGAGGCCGCGGTGTCGCCGGGGAAGCGGAGCTCGGCGGCGTACGAGAGGGCGCGCCGGACGGTCAGCTGGAGGTGCAGGATGTCGTCCTGCGGGACGAGCCCGATGCGCTGGCGCAGCTCGGCGTAGTCCCGGTAGAGGTCGCGGCCGTCGTAGAGGACCGTGCCCCGGTCGGCGGGCCGCTGGCCGGTGAGCGCGCCGAGGAGGGTGGACTTGCCGGCCCCGGACGGGCCGACCACCGCGAGCAGCGTCTTCTCGCCGACCGGGAAGGACACCCCGTCGAGGAGGGTCTTGCGGCCGTGGTCGACGGTGACGGCGAGTTCCTGCACGTCGAGGGAGATCTCGCCGGTGTCGGTGAACTCGACGAGCTGCCCGCCCGCCAGGCAGAACGCGCTGCGGCCGATGCCGACGATGTCGTCGGCCGTGACCCGTACCGGCTCGACGACGGGCCGCCCGTTGAGGAAGGTGCCGTTGTGGCTGCCGAGGTCGTGGATCCAGTAGGTGCCGTCGGGGCGGGCGAGGAGTTCCGCGTGGTGCCGGGAGACCACCAGGTCGGCGACGACGACGTCGTTGTCCGGCGCCCGCCCGATCCGCACGGTGTGCTCCGGCAGCGGCCGCACCGCCGTGGGCCGCCGGAAGGTCCCCGTGGCCCCGGGCCGCGACACCCGCGCGGGCCGCGCCACACCGTCCCGTACGGGCTCCGCGGCGGCGGCGATCGCGGAGGAGCCGGGTGGGGCACCGGCGTCCTCGTCGGCCGCGGGCCGGTGCTCGGCGGGCGGCGGTGGGGGCGGGGGCGGGGGAGGTGCCTCGCCCGGGGGCGAGGTGAGGACCGCGCGGGGCCCGTCCTGCGGGTGCCCGAAGCGGACCACCGTGCCCGGGCCGACGACCCGGGGAAGCCGCACCCGCACGCCGTCGGCGTAGGTGCCGTTCGTGCTGTCCTCGTCGGCGAGCGTCCACTGGCCGCCGGTGGCGCGGAGCACCGCGTGGTGCCAGGACGCCCGGGCGTCCGAGAGCACGACGTCGCTGGTGGGGTCACGCCCGACGCGGTAGACGCGGCCCGGGTCCATCCGCGTCGAGACCCCGTCGACGAGCAGGACCAGGCCGGGTGCGGCGGGCGCGACCGGCCGCTCTCCCATGCGTGAATCCTATCCGCCGGTGCCCGCGCCCGCCCGGCGCCCGGGCCTGGGGCGGGGTGCGGCGCGCGGGTAGGGTGGGCGCCGGGGCCGCGGGGAGCGGCGCCGGAGCGACGGGAGGACGCGGACGTGCCGAAAGGTGTCACGAGACGGCGGCCGCGCACCCGGGCGGCGCTGCTGAAGGCCGCGCTGGAGACCTTCGCCGAGCACGGTTTCCACGCCACCACGATCGAGCAGATCTGCGAGCGCGCCGGGTACACGCGGGGTGCGTACTACTCGAACTTCGCCAGCAAGGAAGAGCTGTTCCTCGCCCTGTTCGACGAGCACAGCGAGCGGACCGTGCGACGGCTCGCCGCGTCCATCGACGCGCTCACCGCGGAGGAGTACACCCTTGCGCGGCTCGCGGAGCTGGCCGCGACCATCGAGCCGGACGAGCGCGACTGGTACCTGGTCACCACCGAGTTCACCCTGCACGCCATCCGCGACCCGCAGGCGGCGTGGGTGCTGGCCCGGCACGACGAGCGGCTGCGGGCCGAGATCGCCCGCGGCCTCACCCTCGTGCTGCGTCGGGCGGGCCGCGAACTGACCGTGGACGCCGACCGGTTCGCCCGGCTCCTCATCGCCCTGCGCGAGGGCGGCCTGGCGCAGAGCTACGTGGAGCCGGAGGCGCTGCCGCCGGGCGACCTGGAGCGGCAGTTCCTGCCCCCGCTCCTGGAGGTCTCCACCCGCCCGGCGCCGCCGCCTCAGCCGAACAGGTCCGGGTCGGACGCCTCGATCTGATCCCACAGCGGCCGGGCCTGGAACCAGCCGGCCAGGTGGCCGCCGATCTGGCCCCGGGTGAGCAGCGCCGTCTCCCGGTCGATGAGGTGCGGCGTCCCGGCCGCCATGGCCAGGAGCTGCGCCTGGCAGGACCGCTCCATGGTGACGAACCACCAGACAGCCTCGGCGACCGAGTGGCCCACCGTCAGCAGCCCGTGGTTCTTGAGGATCACAGCCTTGTACGCGCCGAGCGCCTTGGCGACCCGCTCGCCCTCCTCGGTCTCGTTGACCACGCCCCGGTAGTCGTCGTAGACGCCGTGGTCCTCGAAGAACGCGCAGGCGTCCTGGGTGATCGGGTCCAGCGGGACGCCCAGGCTGGAGAACGCCTTCCCGTGCAGGGAGTGCGAGTGCGCCGCCGCGACCGCGTCGGGGCGGGCCGCGTGCACCCGCGAGTGGATGACGAACGCGGCCCGGTTCACCGGCCTGCGCCCCTCCAGGACCCGCCCCTCGTGGTCGACGAGGATCAGGTCGGACGCCTTGATCTGGCTGAAGCTCATCCCGAACGGGTTGACCCAGAAGGCGTCCGGGTCCCCCGGATCCCGCACGGTGATGTGCCCGGCGACCCCCTCCGAGAAGCCGAACCGACCGAAGATCCGGAACCCGGCGGCGAGCTGCTCCTTGCGGTACCGGCGCTCCTCCTCGACGCTCTCGAAGGACGGCGGCAGCGGCAGCTCCACCCCGTCGGGCAGCGGTCCCACGGCGGCGGCGAGGGCGGGCGGCACGGTGCTCATGGCGACTCCAGGGGGTGCGGGGGAGGGTGCGCGGCGAGCCGAAAAGATACAGCGACGCATCCGATCCATCAATGCATCGAACGCCCGCGCCGGACCGCCGAATCCCCGCGCCGGACCGCCGAATCCCCGTGCCGGGCCGCAATGCGCTGGCGCCCGCCCGCACCCGCCGGGCAGGGTGGCCCCACGCGCGCGTACCCGCACGAAGGAGAGGCCGACCATGTCCGACGTCCCCGAGCCCCGGCTGGCCCTCCTCGGCGGCGGCTTCTCGACCGACGACGACGGGCTCCTGGACGACTGGCTGCTCGGCCACGCGCGCGTGGCGCGGCCCCGGGTGTGCTTCGTCCCCACGGCGAGCGGTGACGCCCCGGGGTACGTCGAGCGGTTCCTCGCCGCGTTCCGGCCCCGCGCATGCACGCCCTCCGTGCTCCCGCTCTTCCGTCGCGAGGCCGACGACCGGGAGTTGCGCGCCTTCCTCCTCGCGCAGGACGTCGTCTACGTCGGCGGCGGCAACACCGCGAACCTGCTGGCCGTCTGGCGCGCGCACGGGGTGGACCGGATCCTGCGGGAGGCGCTGGAGCGCGGCACGCTGCTGAGCGGCATCAGCGCGGGAGCCAACTGCTGGGCCGACGCCTCGCACACCGACTCCTTCGGGCCGCTGAGCCACCTGCCGGACGGCCTGGGGCTGCTGCCCGGCTCGGTCTGCCCGCACTACGACGGGGAGCCGGGCCGCCGCCCCTCGTACCGGGCCGCCGTGGCCGGCGGCGCGCTGCCGGCCGGATGGGCCGTGGAGGACGGCGTGGGCGTCCTCTTCGCCGGGGGCACGCCCGTGGACGTGGTGAGCCGGCGGGCGGAGGCCCGCCTGTACCGGGTGGAGCCGGACGGCGGCGGGGGAGTCCTGGAGCGTGCCGTGCCCGCGCGGCGCCTGGGTCAGGAGGAGGGCGCGCCGAAGCGGGCCAGGTAGTGCCAGACCTTCTTGACGTCCTGGGGGTCGTACGCCCCCGACAGGGACGCGTCCTGGACGATCCGGGGGTCCAGGAGGCCGTCGACGGCGATGCGGGCGCCCAGCTCGACGTACTCGGGGCCGCGGAAGTCCGGGTGGCGGCGGAGTTCGGCGACCGTGAGGCGGAAGCCGCCGTGCCACTCGACGGGGCACGGCAGCCTGCGGGCCGCCGCCTCCACGGCGGTGCCCCGGTGGCTCGGGTCCAGGACCAGCGCCTCCACGTCCCGCGCGAGTTCGACCGGGCCGTGGACCTGCGCCTCCACGTAGTCGTCCAACAGGTCCTGGTCGTCCGCCTCCGCCAGGGCGACCAGTGCCATCCGGGACGCCACTCCGAAGTCCTCGGGCTCCAGGAAGCTGTCCGGGTAGCAGAAGGTCGTCCGGGCGGTGGCCGCCGGGGTCAGCCGCAGGTGGGCGGAGCCGAAGCGGGGGGCGGCGCCGTAGGGGCGGCGGCGGAAGTCCAGGGCCCCGTAGACGGGCCGTTCGTGGGCCGGGGCCTCGTCGTAGGCGCCGCCGAAGATCCGGCTCTCCCAGCGCCAGCGGTCGCCGCCGGGGCGGGCGGTGAGCCCGCCGTTGCTGGTGCCGGTGACGAACTGGGAGCGGTAGACGCCCTCGTCGGCCAGCCGGTCCAGGAAGTGCGGGTGGAAGTTGAGCGTGACGCGCAGCGCCGGGTCCATCGGCCCGCCGGACGCGAGGGCCTCCACGTGCGCCAGCGCCTTCCGGGCCGTGGCGTGGAGCGCGGGAGGGGCGGCGTGGGGTGCGGGAAGCGTCGTCATGCGGGGGAGTCTGCCGGACGCGGCGGGCTTGCGGTACGGGGTTTTCGCTGGCTACGGTCACGCCACGGAGGGGGGAAAGCGCTTGCCCGCCGCGTCGCCGGCCCCCGCCCTGCCGCGCCGCCCGCCCGTCCCCGGCCCGTCCGTCCCGCACCCCAGGAGCCCCCGTGCCCACCCCCGACGTCCTCGTCTACACCCGCACCGCCGGGTACCGGCACGAGTCCATCCCCGACGGCGCCGCCGCCCTCGCCGCCCTCGCCGCCGGCCGGGGGCTCACCGCCGAGGCCACCGAGGACCCCGCCGCCTTCACCACCGCCGGCCTCGCCGGCCGCGCCCTCGTCGTCCTGCTCTCCACCACCGGCACCGTCCTCACCCCGGAGGGCCGCACCGCCCTGGAGGCGTACCTGCGCGGCGGCGGCGCCCTGCTCGCGGTCCACGCCGCCGCCAACGCCGAACCCGACTGGCCCTTCTACGGCGAGCTCCTCGGCACCCGCTTCGCCGGCCACCCCCCGCTGCAGCCCGGCGCCGTCCTCGTCGAGGACGCCGACCATCCCGCCTGCGCGCCGCTGCCGGCTCGCTGGGAGTGGACGGACGAGTGGTACGAGTACACCTCCCACCCGCGCGCCGCGGGCGTCCGCGTCCTGCTGCGCGCCGACGAATCCGCGTACCGGGGCGGCACGCTCGGCGACGACCACCCGATCGCCTGGTGCCGGACCGTCGACGCGGGCCGCTTCCTCTTCACCGCCCTCGGCCACGCCCCGGAGGCGTACCGCGACCCCGCCTTCCGCGCCCACCTCGACGGGGCCCTGACCTGGCTCCTCGACTGACCCACGCGCGCGTGCGTCACCCCACCGCACCCGCCCCCCTTGCGCCACGGCGCCGGAAGCGGGAGGTTTCCCGTGGGGGCCGAAGCAGGAGGAGTAGGCCATGGCCATCGCCACCGTGAACCCCGCCACCGGCGAGACGCTGCGCACCTACGACGCGCACGGACCCGACGAGGTGGAGCGGCGCGTCGCCGCCGCCCACGAGGCGTTCCGCCACTGGCGCACCACGCCCTTCGCCGAGCGGGCCCGCCTGCTGCGCGCCGCGGCCACCCTCCTCGACGAGGACACCGAGGACATCGCCCGCACCATGACGCTGGAGATGGGCAAGCCCCTCACCGCCTCCCGCGCCGAGGCCGGCAAGTGCGCCAAGGCCATGCGCTGGTACGCCAAGCACGCCGAGGAACTGCTCGCCGACGAGCACCCGGCCGAGAGCGACGTCCGGGACTCGGGCGCCGACCGGGCCCGCGTCCACTACCGGCCGCTCGGCCCGGTCCTCGCCGTCATGCCGTGGAACTTCCCCCTCTGGCAGGTGATCCGCTTCGCCGCGCCCGCCCTCATGGCCGGCAACACCGGACTCCTCAAGCACGCCTCCAACGTGCCCAGGACCGCGCTCTACCTCGGCGACCTGTTCCGCCGCGCCGGCTACCCCGACGGCTGCTTCCAGACCCTGCTGATCGGCTCCGGCGACGTCGAGGCGGTGCTCCGCGACCCCCGGGTCGCCGCCGCCACGCTCACCGGCAGCGAACCGGCCGGCCGGGCCGTCGCCTCCGTCGCCGGAGACGTCGTCAAGAAGACCGTCCTGGAGCTCGGCGGCAGCGACCCGTACATCGTGATGCCCTCCGCGGACATCGTCCGGGCCGTGAAGACCGCCGTCACCGCGCGCGTGCAGAACAACGGCCAGTCCTGCATCGCCGCCAAGCGGTTCATCGTCCACGAGGACGTGTACGAGGACTTCACCGAGCGGTTCACCGCGGCCATGAACGCCCTCACCGTCGGCGACCCGCTCGACGAGTCCACCGACGTCGGCCCGCTCGCCACCGAGAAGGGCCGCGCCGACCTGGAGGAACTCGTCGACGACGCGGTCCGGCTCGGCGCCACCGCGCTGTGCGGCGGCCACCGTCCGGAGGAGCCGGAGCTGGCCCGCGGCTGGTACTACCGGCCCACCGTCCTCACCGGCATCACCCCCGCCATGCGGATCCACCAGGAGGAGACCTTCGGCCCCGTCGCCACGGTCTACGCCGTCCGGGACGCGGAGGAGGCGGTGGCGGTCGCCAACGACTCGCCGTTCGGACTCAGTTCCAACGTGTGGACCCGCCGCGACGAGGACGTCGACTTCTTCGTCCGCGACCTCCAGGCCGGCGGCGTCTTCGTCAACGGCATGACCGCCTCCCACCCCGCGCTCCCCTTCGGCGGCGTCAAGCGCTCGGGCTACGGGCGCGAGCTGTCCGGCCACGGCATCAAGGAGTTCTGCAACGTCACGACGGTCTGGCAGCGCGCCTGACCCTCCCCGCCGCGTCCCGCCCGGCTCCCGCGTCCACGCGCCTACTCCCGCGTCCACGCCAGCAGCCGGTCGGCGTCCCACGTGTCGATCACCCGCTCGGCCGGCACGCCGCACTCCTCCGCCCGCGCGCAGCCGAGGATCTGCCAGGCCAGCTGGCCCGGCGCGTGGGCGTCCGTGTCGACCGCCAGATACGCCCCCGCCTCCACGGCGAGCCGCAGCAGCCGCCGCGGCGGGTCCAGCCGCTCCGGACGGCTGTTGATCTCCACCGCCGTCCCCGCCTCCGCGCACGCCGCGAACACCCGCTCCGCGTCGAACTCCGACTCGGGCCGCAGCCGCCCGCCCGCGACCAGCCGGCCGGTGCAGTGGCCGAGGACGTCCATCAGCGGGTTCCGCACCGCGGTCTCCATCCGCCGGGTCATCGCCCGCGCGTCCATCCGCAGCTTGGAGTGGACCGAGCCGACCACCAGGTCCAGCCGGTCGAGGAGTTCGGGCTCCTGGTCGAGCGAGCCGTCGTCGAGGATGTCGCACTCGATGCCGGTGAGCAGCCGGAAGGGCGCCCACCGCTCGTTCAGCCCGGCCACCACGTCCAGTTGCTCCCGCAGCCGCTCGGGCGACAGGCCCCGGGCCACCGTCAGCCGCGGCGAATGGTCCGTCAGCACCGCCCAGTCGTGGCCCAGTTCGATCGCCGCCCTGCCCATCGCCTCGATCGACGCCCCGCCGTCCGACCAGTCCGAGTGGAGGTGGCAGTCGCCGCGCAGCGCCGCCCGCAGCTCCCGCCCGCCGCCCGGTTCCGCCGGCTCCACCTCCAGCGACTCCGCCAGCCGCTCCTCCAGATCGGCCAGATAGTCCGGCACCCGGCCCTCCAGCGCCTCCCGCACCACCCCGGCCGTCTTCGGCCCGACCCCCTTCAGGGACTCCAGCGTGCCCGCCGCCGCCCGCCGCTCCGCCTCGCCCGCCGGCAGGGCCTCCACCGCCGCGGCGGCCGTACGGAAGGCCCGCGCCCGATAGGCCGGACCGCCGCCGCGCTCCAGCAGGAACGCGATCCGGTTCAACGCCGCCACAGGGTCCATGCCCGGCTCCTCAGCCGCCGCCCGACGCGTCCGCGCCCACCGGCGCCGGACCGATCTCGCACCACACCGCCTTGCCCTCGCCGCGCGGCTCCACGCCCCAGCGCGAGGCCAGCGCGTCCATCAGGAGCAGCCCCCGGCCCGACGTCGCCGCCTCGCCCGGCGTACGCCGACGGGGCCAGGCGCTCGACCGGTCCTGCACCGACAGCCGCACCCGCCGCACCGGCTCCGGCAGCACCTCCAGAGTGAGCACCGCGCCGCCCTCGGTGTGCAGCAGCACGTTCACCAGCAGCTCGCCCGTCAACAGCTCGGCGTCGTCCGCGAGTTCCGGCATCCCCCAGTCCCGCAGCGCCTGACCCACGGCCAGCCGCGCGTCCGAGAGGCCCTGCGGATCGGCCTGGTGGATGTACTGGTGGATGCGCGGCGCCCGCGGCGTCCCCGGGTCCGGACTCCGCCGCAGCACCAGGAGCGCCACGTCGTCCCCCGAACCCCACCGCTCCCACAGCCGCTCCGAGAGGTGGTCGGCCAGCGCCTCCGCCTGCGGCGGCCCGCTGCTCACCGCCTCCGACAGGGCCGCGAGCCCCGCCTCGATGTCGGTGCCGGGCTGCTCCACCAGACCGTCCGTGCACAGCACCAGCGTCTCGCCCGGCACCAGGTCGAGCCGGGTCTCCGGGAACTCCTCCTCGCCGAACACGGTGGCGAGCCCGAGCGGCATCCCGCCGCGCAGCTTGGGCTGCCCCACCCGCCCGTCGGTGTGCCGGATCAGCGGCCCCAGATGCCCGGCCCGCACCGCCCGCACCGTCCCGCTCGCCAGGTCCACCTGCGCGTAGGTGCAGGTCGCGAAGCGGTTGGTGTCCAGCTCCGCGAGGAAGCGGGAGGCCCGGGCGAGCACCGTGGACGGGGCGTGGCCCTCGCCCGCGTACGCCCGCAGCGCGATCCGCAACTGGCCCATGATCGCGGCCGCGTGGGTGTCGTGCCCCTGCACGTCGCCGACGACGATCCCCACCCGGCCGCGCGGCAGCGCGATCACGTCGTACCAGTCCCCGCCGACCTGCCGCCCGCTCCACGCCGCGTGGTACCGGACCGCGATCTCCCCGCCGGAGATCTCCGGGATCCGGCGCGGCAGCATCGTCTCCTGGAGACCGGTGGCCAGCTCCCGCTCCTCGTCGAAGAGGATCGCCCGCTGGAGCGACTGGGCGACGATCGCCGCGAGGCCGAGGGCCAGGTTCCGCTCGTCGGCCGTGAACGCCGTCCGCCCCCGGTAGAACAGCGCCATCCCGCCCAGCGAGCGCGCCTGCGCCACCAGCGGCAGATAGCAGGCCGCCCGGAACGGCAGCCGCCCCAGATACGGGGCCAGCTCCGGGAAGTCCCGCCCCAGCGCGGCGAACGAGGACACGAACCGCGGCCGGCCGCTCAGCACCGCGTCGGCCAGCGGCAGCCCGTGGTCGAGCCGCCGCATCCGCAGCCCGTCCAGCACTTCCAGGGAGTCCCCGCTGAGCGCGATCACGTTCAGCGAACCGTTCTCGACCAGCCCCAGCGCCAGCCCGTCCGCGCCCAGCCGCGCGAGGCCGCCCGGCCCCGTCAGCGCGGCCGTCACGTCGTCCACCGTCACCGCCCGCGACAGCGCGTGCGTGGTCCGCTCGACGATGCTCGTCTGCATCTCGCGGCGCTTCTCCAGCTGCTGCACGAAGGCCGCGTGCGACACCTCGGCGGTGGTGTCCCGCACCGCCCCCACGATCCGGTGCGCCCGCCCCTCCGCGTCCCGCAGGATCCGCGCCAGCACATGCGTCCAATGGGGTGTCCCGTCGTCCTGCGGGATCGGGAAGTGGGTGCTGTACGAGGTGTCACCGCCGGTCACCGCGGCCCGCACCACCCGGTCCAGCCGCATCCGCTCCGCCGGGTCGAGCCGCTCCACCAGGGTCGTCGGCCGCCCGTCGAAGGCCTCCGGGGACACGCCGAAGACCAGCAGCCCGGAGGCGTCGACATCGATGCTGCCCGTGTCGAGGTCCCAGTCGAAGCTGCCGGTCCGGTTCATGGCGAGCCACTCGGCGGGCCCGATCCCGCCACTGCGCCCACGCGGATCGTCATCGGTCATCCTCCCCATTGTCGAACCCGCACCCCGCGGACGCCATGGCTGCGACACGGCGTGGCGCGGGCGCGCCGTCCGCCGGAGCGGCCCCCGCGGCGGCGCCGGGGCGGGCCGGCGGCCGGGGCAGAATGGGGCGGTGCAGCCTCGTCACCGCGTCCTCGGTCCCGGTCGTGCCCCGCACGCCGACGGCACGGAGGGCCCGGTGCGCGGTGCCCGCCTCGCCGCCCTCTACGCCGCGCTCGCCGCCGCCGGGGGCCGGCCCGTCGCGGCGGCCGCCCTCGCCGACCGGGTGTGGGCCGAGGACACCACCGGCCCCGAGGACCCCACCGCCGCGCTCCAGGCCCTCGTCGCCCGGCTCCGCAGGACCCTCGGCCCCGACACGGTCGTCTCCGGCCCGGGCGGCTACCGGCTCGGGGCGGACCGTAAGGACGTCGATCTGTTCCGGTTCGAGCGGCTGGCGGCCGACGGGTCGGCGGCGCTCGCCGCCGGGGACGCGGGGCGGGCGGCGGAGCTGCTGGACGAGGCCCTGGGCCTGTGGGCCGGGCCCGCCCTCGCCGACCTGCCCGGTCGCGCGACCGACCCGCTCGTCCTGCGCGTCGAGCAGCGGCACACCGAGGCCCGCCGCGACCGCCTCGCCGCCGACCTCGCCCTCGGCCGGGCCGCCGAGGCCCTCGCCCCGCTCACGGCGCTCTGTGCCGGCCGGCCGCTGGACGAGCCCCTGCAGGCCCTGCGGATCCGGGCGCTGCGGGACACGGGCCGGGCCGCCGAGGCGCTGGCCGCGTACGAGGAGGTCCGCCGCACCCTCGCCGACGAGCTCGGCGCCGACCCGGGCCCGGAGCTGCGCGCCCTGCACGAGGATCTGCTCGCCCCGACGGAGCAGAACCCGCCGGCCCCGCCGCTGCCCGCCCGGCTCACCTCCTTCGTCGGACGCGACGAGGAACTCGCCGCTCTCGGCGCGGACTTGACGACCGAACGGCTGGTGACCCTGCTCGGACCCGGTGGCGTCGGCAAGACCAGGCTCGCTCTGGAGGCGGCGGAGGCGCAGACCGGGGGCGGCGCCGTGCACCTCGCCGAACTCGCCTCCGTACGCGCGGAGTCCGACGTCCCCGAGGCCGTCCTCACCGCCCTCGGCGCCCGCGAGACGCTGCTCCGGGGCTCCGACGAACTCCTCGGCGGCGACACGCTCTCCCGGCTGGTGGAGTACTGCGCGGGGCGGCGGCTGCTGTTGCTCCTGGACAACTGTGAGCATGTGGTGGGGGCGGTGGCGCGGCTGGCGGAGTCGGTGTTGGCGGGGTGTCCGGGGGTGCGGGTCCTGGCGACGAGCCGGGAGGCGTTGGGGGTGCCGGGGGAGCGGTTGCGGCCGTTGGGGCCGTTGCCGGAGGGGATGGCGCTGCGGTTGCTGGGGGAGCGGGGTGCGGCGGTGCGGCCGGGGTTCGTGGTGGAGGAGGACCTGGGGGCGGCGCGGGAGGTGGTGCGGCGGC